>NZ_JBHEUZ010000013.1:0-160222 GCF_041925275.1 Parapedobacter sp. 2B3
CAAAAACAGCACATCAACAATGAGATTTAGAACACAAAAAATTTTCAAAAACCAAATCCCGAAAGGCAGAATACCTAGTTTTTAGAGATGCCCTTTAGTTATCATCGTTATTATTTCTGAGAGCTGTTCGCTACTTTGCAATACCTCCATGGCGAAAGCAAAGGTAGGCGCCCGCAGCGCCCCGGTTTTACCCCCCAAAGGGGGTTTTTAATTGGGAGTAAACAACATACATTTGTTTTGGTGGAACGCTTACATTTGCTAAACCTATATAGGTAATCTTATGAAAAGACATAGACGTAAAAAGACAATATGGGCACGCCTGTTGCTGATTGTGTCCATGGCAATTGCATCCCCTATCCTTTTATGTGGGCAGTCGCTGGATTCGCTGGAGCAGGCGTTGGCAACAGGGAAGTTGACGAATGCGGAAAAAATAGACGTATATAAAGAGCTCGCGCTAGGGTATATCAATGACCATCCCAGTCGGTCCAGGTTGTTTAGTGTAGAGGGGCTGAACATAGCGAAACAGGAAGGCGATCAAAAATCCGAGTCGGCATTTCTGTATTACCTTGGATCTTCCTATTACGTAAGCACGGTATATGATTCTGCAGCTTTTTATTTCGACAAAACGTTGGGGTTGACACGGCAAAACAAGGACAACGAAAGGGAAATTTCTACGCTCAAAATGTACGGCCAATTATACCGCAGGCAAGGGCAATACGAAAAAGCGTTGGGACGGTATCTCGAAGCAGTGAAAGTAGGCGAACAACTCGTAGATGACCAACAATTGTGTGATGTTTATATGGGGATAGGTGGAACCTACCACCTCATGCAGAATAATAAGCAAGCATTGGCCTATTATGAAAAAGCAGAAAAAATTGCGTTAAAAGACGGGAATAAGCAAAACCTGGGGGATATTTATCTCTCATTGAGCAGTGTTTACAAGTACGAGGAGGGCGGCAAAGAAAAAGCGATACACTATGCGGAGGCGTCACTTACAATTCATCGGGAATCAGGTAGCCTTTCTAACGAAATCAAAGCGCTGCAAACACTTTGCGGGGCTTATTTTCAGTATGACGACTATACCAATGCGATGAAATACGCGGAAGAAGGGTTTCATCTGGCAAAAAAGATTGGCAATACAAATCTCATTGCGCACTCGTACGCAGATATCTCCAGTATCAGCTATTACATGCAACACTATGAAAAATCTGCCCAAGCCGCACTGGCGGCCCTGGAAACTGATTCGACAGATCACCATCTGAAACTGACGGTATTTTCCAACCTACCGTTGATATATGCCCACTTGGGAAATCTCGATGCGATGGAGGATTATTTTGCACGATACAAATCGGCTGTAGACCATTATAGTAATGAAATGTATCAAAATTCCCTGACCGAAATGGAGGTAAAATACGAAACCGAAAAAAAGGAACTCAAGATCGGAGCTTTAGAAAAACAACGGCAATTGCACGGGTGGTTAGGTGTTGCGGGGGCAACTGTGCTGCTTATCGCGCTGGCATTTGCGTTTGTACGCTTTCGCCTGGCGGTCAGCAAACGGAAGTTGGCAGAGGAAGCAACGCAACGCTTGGAGCAAGAACAGCAATTGGTGGCTGTACAGGCTACACTAGACGGTGAAGCGGCCGAACGTACGCGCCTGGCCAAGGACCTGCACGACGGACTGGGCAGCATGCTGTCTGCAGTGAAGATCAATTTGCCGCAGGTGAAAGGCAATGCGGTGCTGGAAGCGGTAGACGTTTCCCGCTTCCAGACAGCGTTGGGTATGCTAGACGATTCCATACAGGAACTCCGTCGCGTAGCGCACCACATGATGCCGGAGTCACTCTTGCGCTATGGCTTGAAAATCTCCCTGTCGGATTTCTGTGATGCCATCCCCGTGGCTCACTTCCATTATTTCGGCGATGAGGCCCGCCTGCCCGAGAAACTCGAGATCATGATTTACCGGTGTATCCACGAGCTGGTCAACAATGCACTGAAACACGCCGAGAGTACGCAAATCAATGTGCAATTGGTCCAGGAACCGGAGCGGATATCCTTTACCGTACAGGATGATGGCAAAGGCTTTGATGAGCATACGGTCCCCGAAGGGATGGGATTGCAGAACATCCGACAGCGGGTAGCTGCCTTTCAGGGCAAAATGGAGATTTATTCGTCCGGGCAGGGGACGGAAATCCATGTGGAACTGGAACTAAAAGGACAGTAATGATCAGCGTAGCAATCGTAGACGACCATAAGATCCTAACGGAAGGATTGCAGAGCCTTATTGAAGATTCCGGCGTAGCAAAGGTCGTTGGTGTAGCACATAGCGCCGCGGATTGTCGACTTTCTCTTGGCTTCTGGAAACCGGACGTACTGCTGCTAGATGTCGGCTTGCCAGATAGCAGCGGGGTGGATTTCTGCAAGGAAGTGAAAGCGCAGTTTCCGGAAATCAACGTATTGGCATTGACGACGCATAACGAATATACAATCGTACGGCAGATGCTGGATAATGGTGCTTCGGGCTACTTGGTCAAAAATGCCATGGCAGACGAGGTATTGGCTGGCATAGCGGCGGTGGCTGCCGGCAAGACGTTCCTCTGCCATGAAATCGATCTCTTGATGAAAAGGCCATCGCCAAAGAAAATCTGGTTGAGTCCGCGCGAACGCGAACTGCTCCGCCTAATTTCGGAAGGGCTGACCAACGGTGAAATAGCCGAGCAGATTTTTTTGAGCCCCGAAACGATCAAAGGGTACCGGAAGAACCTGCTATTGAAATTGGGCGCAAAAAACACTGCAGTACTGGTGAAAATGGCACTTGAGCAAAAATTGATTTGATTAACTCCCTTCATTCCCAGCGTTTCTTAGGTACGCAGGTGATGTCGGCCGTTTTGCGTAAAAGGAGCGGCCGTTGATCATACCGGTTTTCGAGTATCAGTGAGTCGGCGGTATACCGGACGATTTTGAATCGGGGCAGGTATTGTCCGATGCGGTAGCAACCCGAGATTTTCTGGCGCCAATCTGCTTTGGTATATAATCCATCCACAAGTAAGCTATCGCCCCTTACCACATAGATTCCTTTGGCGTATTCCGTCCATTGTCCTTCGTTATAGCAGGAATCCGCTATGTTTTTGGCTTTGGAGGTAACGTGCATGGTGGCATAGATGGAATCGCAGGTGAATTTCAGTTCATGCAGCGTATATTGGAGCAGGGCATCCTGCATGGGAATACTGTCCTGCCTCCACACCCCTTGCAGGTAATCAGCGCCTTCGTATTGGATATCGGGGTTGAAACGGCAGCTGCTTGCCAGCAAAAAAAGCATACCGGCTAGAAATAGCCGGCAACTCATTTCAATCCACCGATCATGTCTTCCGGCCGTACCCACTCGTCAAATTGCTCGTTGGTCAGCAGTCCCAATTCGAGCGCGGCTTCCCGCAACGATTTATTTTCCTTGTGTGCTTTTTTGGCGATTTTCGCCGCATTCTCATAACCGATGTGCGGATTGAGTGCCGTGACAAGCATCAACGAGTTTTCTACATGTTTTTTGATGCCATCGTAATTTGGCTCAATACCAATGGCGCAGTGGTCGTTGAACGATACGCAGGCATCGCCGATAAGCCGGGCAGATTGCAGGAAATTGGTTGCCATGACAGGTTTGAACACATTCAGCTCGTAGTGCCCATTAGCGCCGCCAAAAGAAATGGCTACGTCGTTACCGATGACCTGTGCGGTTACCATGGTCAGGGCCTCGCATTGTGTTGGGTTTACCTTGCCCGGCATGATGGACGAACCTGGCTCATTTTCCGGAATGACAATTTCGCCAATACCGGACCGCGGGCCGGAAGCCAGCATGCGGATATCATTGGCGATCTTATGCAACGATACAGCTAATTGCTTCAACGCACCGTGGCTTTCCACGATGGCGTCGTGCGAAGCCAATGCCTCGAATTTGTTGGGTGCGGTACGGAACGGCAATCCCGTAAAATCAGCGATATATTTGGCCACGTTTTCCGCATATCCCTTCGGGGTGTTGATTCCCGTGCCCACGGCAGTACCGCCAAGGGCAAGCTCCGAAAGATGGGCCATGGTGTTGCGGAGTGCTTTGAGCCCGTAATCAAGCTGGGCTACATAACCCGAAAACTCCTGTCCAAGGGTAAGTGGTGTGGCGTCCATCAAATGCGTACGACCGATCTTCACCACTTGGGCGAAGGCCTCGGATTTGGCTTTCAGTGTGTCGCGCAATTTTTCAACACCCGGTATGGTGGTTTCCACCAGACGCTTATACGCCGCGATGTGCATGGCCGTTGGATACGTGTCGTTCGACGATTGCGACTTGTTGACGTCGTCATTGGGATGAATAAAGGCCTTCCCTTCACCCAGCTTATGACCTTGCAGCACATGGGCGCGGTTGGAAACCACTTCGTTGACGTTCATGTTGGACTGTGTACCCGATCCGGTCTGCCAGATGACCAGGGGGAACTCGTCGGCCAATTGGCCCGCGAGTATCTCATCACATACCTGGGCGATGAGGTCGCGCTTTTCCGCGGGCAGTATACCCGCATCGGTATTGGTATAAGCGGCGGCCTTTTTAAGGTAAGCAAAAGCTTCGATGATTTCCTTGGGCATCGATGCCGAAGGACCTATCTTGAAATTGTTGCGGGAACGCTCTGTTTGCGCACCCCAGTACTTGTCGGCGGGTACTTGCACCTCGCCCATGGTATCGTGTTCTATTCGGTATGACATGGAATCGTTGTTTTGATATGTTGCAAAGGTACGAAGATACAGGAGATGTGAAAATGCAAAAGCATTGGCTAATAGACGGAACTTTCTTACCTTTGGTAAGTATTCGGGTTAAATTAGATGCCGACACTATTAATTGAGAGTGGATTCAGGTTTTATTTTTACTCCTCGGAAGGTAATGAACCACCACACGTGCATGTTCAAAAGGCCGATGCCGAAGGGAAAATATGGCTGGAGCCCTTGTTTGAACGTGTATACATGCACGGTTTTACCAAACAAGAAGAAAAGAAGCTGCTCGACATAGCAGATAGGCACAAAGAAGAATTTAAAAAAGTTTGGCATGAGTATTTCGAACAATAGGTACGATGCATTAGAGCAATTGATTTACGGGGAGAACATAAGAATTCAAGCGATTGATGTACATACCGAATTGGATTTACTTCTTGTACTTTTAAATACAGGGGGAGTTTTGCGAGAGTCAATTTCTCAGTATCCAAGATTGAAAGATGCTTCGGGCGATCAATTGAGGAATTATGAGCTCATTGGAAAGGGAACGGGCATCCATTGGCCCGATGTAGACGAGGATTTAAGCCTAAAGGGATTTCTGAGTAATAGCTTGAAAAGCATTATTTATAATAAACATAAAGTAGCCTAACAAACGCCCTCAATTCATAAGCGCTTATGCCGCTGACTCCACAATAACCCTACGATACCAACAAGGAGCACACCGGCCGCGACCGCCAGCAACAGGGGCACATGATGGATGGGCGTAAGGGCCAATCCCGAAATGCCCTGCGCCATCAAGAGTAATTCGTTTAATATGACTCCGGCCACGAAGACAGTCGTCGACGTAATGGCGAGACGGTTGATTTGTAGCACGCCAACGATATAGCTATATGCGATGATGAAGAGGCTGATGACAGCCAGTAAAACGAGGTGAAGGTAACCGATGACAATGGGGCGGAAACTGTAACTCAATTGGCTCAGTGATGGGATGACCGATAACCCTTGGAGGACGAACTTGATGGTCGCCGCGGTGGCCACGCCGATAAGTAGCCATTTTGCCACGGCGGTTAATGAATGCCCGAACACCAGTCGATTTACCACACAGCTACGCAGCCATTGTGCCCAAGCAATGCTTTGCGCCACCACTGCCACTACCACGCCGACGTAGAGCCAGGCAGGCATATCCCACCAGAGCACGGAAAGCAGGTAGTTGATCGGACAGGTTAACGCAAATAACCAAAATATGGTCTTTGGATGGTTTACGGACACGCCAATACGATTGAACCAATGTTGCACCAAGGCCATGCACGCAAAGAAAAACCAGCCGTTATACTGGAAATGTAAGTAAAAATATACCGAGGCGAGTTGTAGCCGGGAGTCTATATTGTTTGACGTCATGAGGTGGGCCAAGTAAAATGTACCTACGGATGATAGCACGAGAAACAGCAATGCTGCCCGAAGCCAACTAAAGGCAAGAGAATGACGGCCACTGATCGCCATATCCCGCCAACACATCACCGCAAATACGTAGGAAACCGCAACGGTGGCCGTTGACGCCACAATGGAGTAAAGCCCATAGCCTTGGAGAAAGAAACTGATGAGCATGCCATAGCTGGCCAGCAGGTTGGCAAAAACCGTGAGTTGATATCGCCAAGGTAGCTTTTCGTGTTGTTGCCGGTTGAAGATCATTGCCACCACCAACACCATCAATGCATGCGACACCCACCCGGCGAACGCGAAGTGGGAATGGGCATGGAGCAGGAATTTCTGGTTGATTGCCGGCATAGGGAGCAACACTTTCAGTCGCATCAATAGGCCGAGCGCGGCAACCAATAATAGATTGAAAAGTGCCAATAACAGCCATTGGCGCACAGTGATACGGCCGAGGGCAGCCATCAGACCCCGTCGGCCGGAACGAATACTTTGCCTTTTACGATGCATAACTTGTCCTCTTGTTGCAGTTGCTTGATGGCCCGGATAACCGTTTCAACCCGTAGACCGAGCATGTTGGCTAGTTGCTGCCGGGTAACCATCAACCGGTTGCAGTCTTGGCATATCAGCTTGCCGTGCCGGTTGAAATAATCAATTAATTCAACAAGGGCAGTTTGGGGATTGTTTTTAGCCAGCGCATTGAGCAAGAAGACCTTGAAACGTAAATGGGAAACCATAGACTTGGTAAATGCCAAGTGAATGTCGGGATGTTCGGCAAGCAGCTCATGGAATGAGGTGGTGCTCAACCGCAGGAGGGTGCAGGGCGAATCGGCCACTGCGCTGGCCCCGTAGGGCTCCCCATCGAAAAGCGGCAGCTCACCGAAAGCTTCTCCAGCTTCCACGATTTTGTGAAGTACTTCTTTCCCGTTATCATCGAAGTGCGACCACCTTACCTTACCCGAAACCAATTGATAGTAGAATGTTGCCTGCGCACCTTCATTGAAAATGATCTCACCCGCCTCGGTATGCCGATAGGTTGCGCCTTTTTCTAATAGTAAATCGGTGTCTATCATGATGTTGAGATTAAAATAGTATCAACATTTCGTTAGCAATAAGCGATAGATACAAAGGTAATGGCTGGTACATGAAGGCCGCATGACTGCTGTCAACTGTAGAAGTGACAACAATCATAAATCATTAAAGTGTGATTTATATTATTGGAATACAATGTGTTAATGGTTATCTGGTGTTACCTTGTGCGATACGACAGGTTGTTTTGTGACCGTACGCATAAAATCACTAGCGCACGCTACTTAGTTTTGCTTCAGAAAGAAGGGAACGTCATACAAGGTAAATTAAAAACAATTCGTACCTTCATGGGTTACAATAATAACCCTAAAAAATAATAAAATGAAAAAGCTACTGGTTCTACTGACGCTGGGAGTTGCGCTGTACGCATGCTCCCAAGGAGGAAAACAAAACAACGACAACAACGCTACCGCACAGTCTACGGCCAACCCCGAAGACTACGATCCGAAGCGGGGTGAAGGAAAATTTGACAATGTGGACGTGGGCGATCAACTGGATGCAGCTATGGCACAGGAGGGCAAAGTGATTGCCGACCTGAAATGTGCAAGCTGCCATAAATATACCGATGAGCGGCTGGTCGGACCGGGTTGGGCGGGCGTTACCGAAAAACACCGTCCCGAATGGATTATGAATTTTATTACCAACCCCGATCCCATGATTGATAAGGATCCTGAACTACAGGCGCAGTTGGAAATCTGCTTGGTGCGTATGCCCAACCAGAACCTCGCTGATGAAGAAGCACGCAAGATCCTGGAGTTCATGCGTGAAAATGACGGGGTACAATAGCGAGACTTTAATATATCACTAATATATCGTATAATGAAGCCAAAACAATATCTCCTGTGGATGGCCGCCGTAGCCGCGGTATCGCTGTCCTTCAATGCTTGCAGACCCAAAGGAGCTGGAAGCGCAGTGTCTGGAAATGCGGCCCAACGGACGTATGTGCCCCCCGGGCAGTATGATGAATTTTATACCTTCACCTCCGGTGGATTCAGCGGGCAAATGAGTGTATACGGCTTGCCTAGTGGCCGGCTATTCCGGGTTATTCCCGTGTTTTCGGTCGATCCCGAAAAGGCATGGGGGTTCAGCGAGGAAACCAAGCCCATGCTGATGACCTCACATGGCTTCGTTCCGTGGGATGACCTGCACCACATCGAATCGTCTTTCACGGATGGCATGCCGGATGGTAAGTGGGTGTTTGCCAACTCCAACAACACGCCTCGCCTGGCGCGGATCGACCTCACGACGTTCCGTACGGCGGAGATCATCGAAATCCCCAATACGGGCGGTAACCACTGCTCGCCGTTTACCACGGAAAATTCGGAATACGTGATTGCCGCAACACGCTTCAGCGTACCGCCGGATGGGCCCGAGAGCGATGTGCCTATCGATTCCTATAAGGAAAATTTCAAAGGCCACATCAGTTTCGTAAGTGTGGATAAAGAAACCGGTGAATTCGATATCACGTTCCAATTAAAAACCCCCGGTCTGAATTTTGACTTGTCCGGTGCTGGAAAAGGCATATCAGGTGGATGGTTGTTTATCAGTTGCTACAACTCGGAGCAGGCCCACACCTTGCAGGAGGTCAACGCCTCACAGAACGACAAGGACTTCATCATGGCCATCAACTGGAAGAAAGCGGAAGAATATTTCAAGGCAGGGCGTGGTACCAAGCAAACCAACGTGCGCTATGCACACAACAAATGGGATGAACATACCCACAGCGCTACCCACGAAATAAAAACCGAAGTCACCGTGTTGGATGTGGCCGAATTTGACGACTTGGCGTATTTGCTCCCCTGTCCGAAATCACCCCACGGGGCTGACGTGAGCCCTACTGGCGAATACATTGTAGGCAGTGGTAAGCTGGCCGCGTTAATCCCGGTATTCAGTTTTGAGAAATTGCAGCAAGCCATTGCCAATAAGGAGTTCGAAGGCGAGCGTTACGGTGGTATACCCGTCATGAAGTACGAGTCAGTACTGCATGGGGAAGTCCAAAAGCCCGGATTGGGACCGCTACACACCGAATTTGACGCCAAAGGGAATGCCTATACTTCTTTCTTCGTTTCGTCGGAAGTGGTAAAATGGAATGTAGAGTCGCTGGAAGTCCTCGATAGGCAACCTACGTATTATTCTGTTGGCCACTTGATGGTGGCGGGTGGAAACTCCAAGAACCCCTATGGCAAATATTTGGTAGCGTACAACAAGATCACCAAAGACCGGTTCCTGCCTACAGGTCCCGAATTGGCGCACAGTGCCCAATTGTTTGACATCAGCGGCGATAAAATGGAATTACTCCTCGATTTCCCGACCATTGGCGAGCCCCACTATGCGCAAGCCATACCAGCGGAGATGCTGATGGATAAATCGTTGAAGATATACGACATCAATGCCAACGCACACCCGCATAAAACGAACGGCGAAGCCGAGGCCCGTATAGAACGTGAGGGTAACATTGTGCGGGTGTACATGACCACCATCCGGTCCCACCTCACTCCCGACGTCATCGAAGGCATACGGTTGGGCGATGAGGTTTATTTCCACGTGACCAACCTGGAGCAGGATTGGGATATGCCCCATGGATTTGCTATCAAAGGCGCCAATAACTCCGAGCTACTCATCATGCCGGGTGAGACGACAACGCTCAAGTGGGTGCCGGACCGCGTGGGTATCTTCCCATTCTATTGCACCGACTTCTGTTCGGCATTGCACCAGGAAATGTCAGGCTATGTACGTGTCTCTCCTAAAGGAAGTAACGTACCCATGACAGCCTATACCGGCACCAAAAAATAAGTGACGTGAAAAGCCAATATCCTATGAAATCATTGCACAGGGCCATACTCGCTATCAGCGGCGTGGCCCTGCTTGCCGTCATCGCATTGCCGATATGGCGTATCGAACTGGACGCTGCACAGTATCCCGAAGGGCTCGAACTGTTGATATACAGTTATAAACTGGATGGACAGGTCGACATCATCAATGGATTGAACCACTACATCGGGATGAAAGTACTCCATGCCGAGGATTTTATCGAATTTACCGTACTGCCTTACTTGATCGGTATCTACGGGCTTGCCTTTATTGTGGTGGGGCTTTTGGGGCGGCGGCGGTTGTTATACATTCTGTTTGGGGCATTCCTGCTTTTCGGGGTCGTCGCGATGGTCGATTTTTGGCGCTGGCTGTATGAATACGGACACGACCTCGACCCGACGGCACCTATACAGGTGCCCGGCATGGCTTACCAGCCACCGTTGATCGGGTTCAAACAGTTGCTGAACTTCGGTGCATTTTCGATACCCGATGTGGGGGGATGGATATTTATTTCCTGTGGTGTACTGCTAGCATACTGCGTTTTTGCCGAATGGAGATTGGTTAATACAAAACAAGTGGTATCATGAATATCATACGATTAGTAAGTTTATTCGCATTGGGAGTGGTGTTGGCATTGGCCGTTCAGGCATGTGGCGGCGGCGGACCGGAACCCATCAACTACGGGCATGACCAATGCGGTCATTGTAGGATGACGGTTAGCGATGCGCGCTTCGGATGCAAACTCGCTACCACGAAGGGCCGGGCGTACAATTTCGACGATGTGCAATGCATGATTGCTTTTGTGAAGGCTGGTAGCGTTGCCCAGGAAGATGTGGCTGAATACTACCTGCCCGATTATAGCCATGCAAATAAATTGCTCCCTTCAGACGGACTTTTCTTCCTGAAAAGCGAGTCCTTGAAAAGTCCCATGCGCGGTGATGTCGCGGCATTTGCGACCCGGGAAGAGCTGGCACAAGTGCAAGAGACTCATGGCGGTGAAGAACTGACATGGGCAGATCTCTGGAAATAAGTGGAATGTATCGATGTTAAGGCCTGTTTACGGTGTTTTTTGTATGTGTGTTTGCCTGATGGTGGGGGGCGTGGGATATGCCGCTACCATTCAGGTTGGCCCATCGCACCCCATAACTTCCATTAAGCAAGCCTTGGCGAAAGCAGTAGCTGGCGATACCATCCGGGTACACGCTGGGATATACCGGGAGGGCAATATCGAAATCCGGAAGGGTATTGTCTTGATCGGTGTGGACAACCCGATCATCGACGGTGAAAAGGAATACGAACCCTTTTCCGTTTTCGTTCCCTATGTGACGATAAGTGGTTTTACCATCAAAGCGTCCGGCCAATCGTCGATACGGGATATTGCGGCCATCAAGGTCTACGATACGCACCACATCACGATTGCGGACAATATGCTTGATGACAACTTTTTCGGCATCTATTTACAGGGTTCCCAGCAATGTACCGTACGCAACAATCAGCTTACAGCGTATGGTGAGACCGAACAGCTAACCGGCAACGGGATACACAGTTGGAAAAGTGACAGCCTTTACATCACTGGCAACCGCATCACTGGCCACCGCGATGGGATATACCTCGAGTTCGTCACGCACACTGACGTTCGCGATAACGTGGCATCGGATAACCGGCGGTATGGACTCCACTTTATGTTTTCGCACGAAAACGGGTACTATGGGAATACCTTTTCCCGCAACGGCGCAGGTGTGGCCGTGATGTATACCAAACGGGTGCGCATGGAAAATAATGTATTCAGCGAGAACTGGGGAGATGCAGCCTATGGGCTATTGCTCAAGGATATCACCGATAGCCACATCGAGCATAACGTGTTTTCCCGTAATACCACGGGGATACTGATGGAAGGAAGCAACCGCGTGCAGATACAACGCAACCAATTTGAAGGGAACGGCTGGGCGATGAAAATGCAATCCAGCTGTATGGACAATATGCTTACACAAAACAATTTTGTACAAAATACCTTTGATTTAGCGACCAACGGTTCCTTGAAACTCAATACATTTGTGCGCAATTACTGGGATAAATACGAGGGATACGACCTGGATAAAGACAAGGAGGGGGATGTTCCGTACCGGCCGGTTAGCCTGTTTTCCATGGTGGTGGAGAAATATCCGACGGCCATGCTGTTGTTTCGTAGCTTCATGGTTACGCTGCTCGACCGTACCGAACGGGTGATGCCCAGCCTTATCCCCGAAGATTTGAAGGATGATTTTCCGATGATGACCCCTGTCGCCCTATGATTACCATACAACAACTATCCAAGCGGTTTGGCAAACTGCAAGTGCTCGATGACGTCTCGCTCACCTTGTTGGGAGGGGAATGCGTGGCCCTGATCGGCCCCAATGGGAGCGGGAAAACGACGCTGATCAAAGCGATACTGGGCATGGTGGTACCACAATCGGGGACGATTTTTTTCAAGGGGAACCCGATTGGTCGGCAATGGGAGTACCGGCGCGACATCGGCTACATGCCGCAAATAGGCCGGTATCCGGAAAATATGACCATCGGACAGGTGCTGGACATGATGCGCGATATCCGCAAAATGCCGGAAGCGGCGTTAGATAAGGATCTTTTCGACGTGTTCGAACTACATAATATGCTCGATAAACGCATGGGTACGCTGTCGGGCGGAACACGGCAGAAAGTGAGCGCCTGCCTGGCGTTTATGTTCGAGCCCGAAGTACTCGTCCTCGACGAACCCACCGCCGGCCTCGACCCGGTAGCCACGGAGTTGTTGAAAGATAAAATACTGACAGAAAGAAGCAAAGACAAGTTGATTGTCATTACCTCGCACGTGCTGAGCGATTTGGATGATTTAGTGACCCAGGTCATCTACATGCAGGACGGGCATCCGCTGTTCCACAAATCACTGGATGTCTTGAAAGAAGAAACGGGTACCGACAAACTGGGCAAAGCCATCGCCAAGGTCATGGCCAAAGACGCAGCCGGAAAGGGGGTAACCGTATGAACAAAATTGTAAAATACGTCATTGCAGACCTGTTGCGCAGCCGCACGGTCATGGTATATGCCGCGGCACTGCTGGTGCTATCGTTCAGTGTATTCAGTATCGAAGACAACGCTGACAAAGGGGTGGTTAGCCTATTGAATATCATCCTGTTCGTCGTCCCCTTGGTGAGCATTATTTTTTCGACGGTATACCTGTATAACAGCGCGGAATTTATCGAATTGCTCGTTAGCCAGCCATTGAAACGCCGAACGATATGGCTAAGCATATTCACCGGATTGGCCGGTGCCGTGGCGCTTGCTTTCCTCATCGGCGTAGGTATACCCGTCATACTATATGCGTTTACCCCCTCGGGCATCATACTGCTGCTTTGCGGTATGCTATTGTCGGTCGTATTCGTATCGGTAGCCCTATGGGCTGCGGTGCGTATCCGCGATAAGGCGAAAGGCATTGGCCTATCGATCCTGTTGTGGCTATACTTCGCCCTGCTCTTCGATGCGCTGGTGCTGTTTATCCTATTCCAGTTTGCCGACTACCCCATAGAGAAAGGCATGGTTGCCGTATCCATGCTCAATCCAATCGATATCAGTAGGATATTGATTCTGTTGCAGGTCGATCTGTCGGCAATGATGGGCTACACCGGTGCCATTTTCCGTAATTTCTTCGGAACAGGATGGGGCATGGCGATAACAACCCTGGTACTCTTATTATGGGTAGTCGTGCCCGCGTGGTTCTCCACGCGTTTTTTTGAACGGCGCGACCTCTAATCCGTGCCGCAAATGACAACGTAATGTCAAAAAGTAACGTAGTAAATAAATAAAGGATAAAAGTGTCCGATATTAGTAAGTGTTTAACAAATAACAAATTAGTCATGATTAAAACAGCAGTATTGGATGTGACGCAGATCGAACCGCGGCTAAAACATCCCACCATTTTCGAGCATTTCGATGCATTGGAACAAGGCGAGAGCTTCATCATTCACAACGACCACGACCCGCGGCCGCTTTATTACCAATTATTGGGCGAGCGCGGTAATATTTTTACTTGGGATTACCTGGAATCGGGTCCCGAAACGTGGCAGGTACAACTAACCAAGCCGGCTGCCGAAGCCGAAGAGACCGTGGGCGAGATTGCGGCAAAGGATATGCGCAAAGCTGAAGTATTCAAGAAGCTGGGTATCGATTTCTGCTGTGGTGGCAAGAAGACGCTGAAGGAGGCTATTGCAGAGTTAGGACTGACGGAAGCGCAGGTCAAGGAAGAGCTGGAACGGTCGGAAGCTGCTAGCGGCGGACAGGCTACGCACGATTTCGATTCGTGGGATCTGGGCTTTTTGGCCGACTACATTTATAATGTGCATCACAAGTACATCCGTGAAAGCGGTCCGGTTATCGAACAACTAGCGGAAAAGGTGGCGTCGCGCCATGGTGCCGTGCACCCCGAACTCTTCGGACTGGCAAAGGGGTTAAAGGAACTGATGGCCGAGCTGTACAGCCACGTGCAAAAGGAAGAACGCGTACTGTTCCCGGCCATCAAGACCCTGGAAAGTAGCGGCGACCCCGCGCAGACCGTATTCGGAATTGAGGGGCCGGTACACATGATGGAGGCCGAGCACGACTCCGCAGGCGATGAGCTCAAGGCGTTGCGGAAATTGACGAAAGACTATGAGCTGCCCGCAGATGCTTGCAATTCCTATACCTACCTCTTCGATAAAATAAAGGAATTTGAAAACGACCTCTTCCAACATATCCATTTGGAAAACAATATTTTGTTTCCCAAAGCATTGAAGTTGGAGAAGGAACGTTTGAGCGGCGTGGGAACAGTGTAAGGAGGAAATACCATGGTTATCAGCGAACATACCCGGGTAGCTGAGGTGATTAAAGCCAATGCCGACAGCATCGCAGCGATAGCGGCATTGGCCAAGCCCCTGCGTAAATTGAACAATCCGCTGCTGCGGCGGGTGATGGCGCCGCGGGTGACGTTGGCCGAAGCGGCCGCCATTGGCGGCTGCTCTTTAGCGGATATCCGGGCAGCGTTGGAACCACTGGGTTTCCAGTTCGCAGCGGATGAATCGGCCGCAGGGCCGGAGATACCCAAGCCGGTGCGGCAACCCGACTGGCTCGCCTGCGCCGGCGACACGGAAAAAGACCTTTTTGACGTGCGCGGTATCATCGAGTCTGGCGACGACCCCCTGAAGGCCATCGTGCAGCGATACCGTGCGTTGCCACCGGGAAACCTGTTATGTATCATCAACTCGTTTATCCCGTATCCGCTGCTCAGCCTGCTGGATAAAAAAGGCGCCAAAAGCTACGTGGAAACCGTGGCGGCAAACGAGCACCATACGTGGTTTTTCAAACCGAGGGTGGTGCTCCGGGAGGAAACAGAAACAGCGACCACAGATCGCGTGGTGATGCATGACAAAGAGTCGTTCGAACAGGTGTTGGCCGCTTACCCGGAAGCACAGCGTGTTAAGCTCGACGTGCGACCGCTGCCCATGCCGCTGCCCATGGAAACCATCCTCGAAACGTTACCCACGTTGGCGCCAAACCAAGTGCTGTACATACAGCATAAGCGGGTGCCCCTGCACCTGTTGGAAGAACTGGCCGACCAAGCGTATACCGCACACATCCATGAGGTGGGCGAGGGGGACGTGCGGATGTTGATTATTAGTCGTAAGTCGTAAGTTACTTAGTGGTAAGTTGTAAGTCGTTCGTAAGGCAGCAAACAGCAAAGCGCAAAACAGCAAACAATCATGGCAGACATCAGCATCGGAAAGGCACCCCATCCCATAGCGGTATTGCCGTTTTATGGTACCGGAGCGGTATGCTTCGCGGCACTGGCTGTACTGCTTTTTTTGGCTGCCGGTGAGCTGACGGGGCATCATTTCAGTCCGCACCTCCTAGCCATCGTGCATACGGCAGCATTGGGCTGGGGTACGATGGTCATCTTCGGCGCTGCCTATCAGCTCCTGCCGGTGATCTGCGAGCGCGACCTCTACAGTGTGCCTTTGGCCGTTGCATCATACCTCACGCTCACCTTGGGTGTGTTGCTGTTGGTATGGTCATTTTGGATATTCGAAGTGGGTATTGTGATGATTACCGGCGGCGCACTGGTGGTGATGGCTGCCCTGCTCTATACCATCAATACCTGCGTTACGGCCGGCCGGAACCAACGGACCACGCCCCAACAGGCGTTTATTGTGAGCTCGGCACTGTGGCTGCTCGTTACCGTTACCCTCGGGCTGTTATTGGCTATCAACCTACGCTATACGTTCATACCACGCAATCACCTCGATTTACTGAAGCTCCATGCCCATGCCGGGCTCGCAGGTTGGTTCCTGCAACTCATCACCGGGGTAAGTACCAAGCTGGTGCCGATGTTTCTGCTCGGCAAATCAAAGCGCGAATGGTTGCTCTGCACGGCGCTGGTGTTGCAGAATGTCGGGTTGGTACTGTTCCTTGTCGACGGGTACTTCAATCCCATCACGGCAAAAATGCTGGTTTATGGCGGTATCGTTGCGCTGGGTACGTTAGCCTGGCTGCTTTACCTCGCGGATGCGTATCGCAACCGCTTGCGCCGGAAAGTAGAGCTACTGATGAAGCATGCTGCCGTTTCATTCGCTTGTCTGGTAGCGGGTTTTACCCTAATCCCGATTGCCCATTACTTCTCGGACACGCGCTGGGTATCCCTTTACGGTACGTTCCTTTTCCTCGGATGGATTACGGCCATTATCCTGGGCAAAACATTCAAAACCCTGCCGTTCATCGTTTGGAGTAGCCATTACCGGCACCTCAACGGCAAAGTGAAGGTGCCGCTCCCCAAGCAATTGTATAGTGAACGGCTTACCGTTTACCAGTTTTACCTGTATGTCGCGGCTTTTGTATCGCTTGTGATAGGAATGGTGATGGATTACACTCCGGTCATACGCACGGCGCTATTGCTTTGGATAGTACTGGCCGCCGTGTATGTGGTGAACGTGGCCAAGACGATTTTTCATAAACCGATGATTACAGATGGAGATAAAACTCAATGATCCGTTTGCCGTGGAATTACTCAAGGCACAGACGGCGCTGATGCAGGTCATCGACCCGGAGCTGTACGTCAATATTGTTGATCTCGGCTTGGTTTACGGTGTCGATTTTACCGATGCGGCAAAAGTGAAGGTGACCATGACCCTCTCCACGCCCGGCTGCCCCATGGGCGATGCGATAACGGGGGGTGTGGAAAATGCGTTGGGCGCTGCTTTTCCGGACCGGGAAATCGAAGTCGATATCGTATGGGAGCCCCGGTGGAACTACCACATGATTACCGATGAAGGCAAAGCCCAGATGGGGCTGGAATAAGGACGATTTGACTAAGCTGATTCTTGTCACTTGTAATGGTGACCGCCGTCACATGACCGGGGGAAGGAATCCCTAATTTTGCTATACATATATATAGACGATGAACGATACCAACCAACACACGTTCCACATACCCGTCATGGGATTGGGTTTTACCATCGACACGCCACTGAAAGTGGCGCGGTTTGGTATTTCATCGGCATTATCCCTAGCCGACGACCACCTGCTGGAACAGATGCGTGCATTTTACGCCGCTCAATTCGGCCAACCTTTTACCCCTATTTCGCAAAAGGCTGAAGATTCTCGGGCCAGGCGGATTACGGCGTACCTTAACCTCCTACAAGATATCGTAGACGCGCAGATGGAGCAATTGCGTGCGGCCCCCTTCGGGGCAGACAGTGAACTTACCCGTTATTTTGAGTTGTTGCCGGAAGGGTCGTCGGCTAAGCGCAACTACCTTGCCATGTGTGCCAGCCGTGGTGATAAACGCGGGAAAATGGCCATGGAACTCCGTGCCGCGGTTACAGCGGGAGCGGTCGACGTAAATATCATGACCAAGGTGGATAAGGCCAATTACGCACCGGATGGTACCCCATTGCCACCGGAATATTCGGACGCGTTGGCTGCCCTGCGGGGTTTTGCGCGGAGTAAACTTCGGTCGTCTGTTATCCTGTCGGCTGGGCTCAATCCACGGCTCTATAGTTATTTTGAGCAATTCGACGACTTTTTTCCCGGTAGTGACGGAGCGCTCGCCAAACGCATCACGCTCAAAGTCAGCGATTACCGCTCGGCATTGATCCAGGGCAAGCTATTGGCAAAGAAAGGTTTGTGGGTGTCGGAGTTTCGCATCGAGTCCGGCCTGAACTGCGGCGGACACGCGTTCGTGAGCGATGGTATGTTGCTGGGGCCGATTATGGAGACGTTCAAAACGCAACGCGAGGCACTGTATGCCGAACTGAAAGGTCTGTGCGACACAGCGCTCGGAAATAAGCAACGGTTGGGGTTCCAAGCCAACCCCCCACAACGAATCACCGTACAGGGCGGTATCGGTACCGCGGGAGAGGACCGTTTTTTATTGGACTACTATGAACTGGATGGTACGGGGTGGGGGAGCCCGTTCCTGCTGGTCCCCGAAGCGACCAGTGTGGATGACGATACGTTGGCGAAGTTAGCAAACGCGGCGCCTGATGATTTCTACCTGAGTGATGCATCGCCGCTGGGTGTGCCGTTCCATAATTTCAGGCCGAGCAGTTCGGAAGAACAACGGAAACAACGGATTGTCCGGAATCGGCCGGGCAGCCCGTGCCACAAGAAATTCCTTTCATTTAATACGGAGTTTACCGATAAGCCTATATGCACCGCATCCCGGCAATACCAGCACCTGAAACTCAAGGAAGCGAGGATCAACTTTCCCGAAGAACAGGCGTACCAGGAAGCTGCAGCAGCGATTGTAGAAAAGGACTGCCTGTGTGAGGGCCTTGCCGCACCCGCGGTACTGACCAACGGCATCCCGCCCAAGCATAAACTCAAAGCGGTGACGATATGCCCGGGGCCCAACCTGGCCTACTTTTCTAAAATCGCATCGCTCAAGGAAATGGTCGGCCATATTTACGGTACGGCCAATCTGTTGAACAGCCGCTTCCGCTCAAATTTGTTCGTCAACGAGCTGCGTCTCTATATCGACTACCTGAAAAAGGAAATCGAGAAACACCAGCACGATTTTACCGAAAAGCGAAGCGCCCACTACCAGACGTTCCGCGATAATCTGCTGGGTGGTATTGTCTATTATCGATCCATCATGCCGGCCATGCAGCAATATGCGCAGACAAATATAGACGATATGAAATCCGCGATGGCCGATGCGGAGAAAACATTGCTTCAACTGGTTTTTGATGCTAAAAGGCCGATGTTGCAGCCTGTTTGAGACGCTCGGGAACGATAGGGATGTTACCGTTTTCCAACAAATGTGGGGTCGCTTAGCGTATGGATAAAGGCAATAAGATCTTCTTTTTCCTGCTCGCTTAGCGGTATCCGATTGCCATTCGCTTTCAGGCTCGGATCGAGGTTTTCGGCGGCTAAAACACCATTATCAAAGTAATCCAATACGGCTTTCAAGGTTGGGAATTGCCCAAAACTTCCATACGGGGCCGTATATTCGGCATTTCGCAACGAAGGCACCCGGAAGCTCATGTAATCTTCGGGCTTGCCGGTAACCCGTGCACGGCCGGTTTCTTCCGTGCTGGGATTCACGGGAAAGCCGACGTTCCGGAAACTTTGGTCGGTAAAGAGCGCCGTGCTGTGGCAACCTTCGCATTTCTGTTGGAAAATCTGGTGACCCCGGGCCTCGGTTTCCGTAAATGCCGCGCCCTCGTTCCGCATGACGTTATCGTACTTGCTGTTGGCAGAGATCAATGTATAGGCGTACTGGGCGATGCTCCGGTAAATGCGGTCGGGCGTAATCTGGTCATCGCCGAAAGCATTCCTGAACAGGTCTTGGTAGGCGCGTTCATCCTTTATTTTGCCGATGGCCTCCAAAATCGAGGAATCCATCTCCTCGTGGGTGATGATAGGTACAAGGGGTTGCTTTTCGAGTTGGAGGATATTCCCGTCCCAATTATAGAATCGCATATACGCCAGGTTCTGGATGGGTGGTGTATTGCGGAGCCCAACCCGGTCGTAAATCCCTATGGCTTGTGGATGGTTATCTGCAAACGCATTTGACCGGTTGTGGCAGCTGGCACAGGAAATCGTATTGTTTCCACTGAATTTCTTCTCATGGAATAATTTCTCTCCCAACTCCACGCCATATTTTGTGGGCTTATTGCCTGCTACCGAGCCGTTCAGTGGCGGGAAACCAACCGGTATATCCAGTGGGATTTCGGGGTTATCTAAAGGTGGGGGAACAATAACCTCATCGCTGTTACAGGATAGTAACAACGATGAGATGAAAATCAGGGTGAATATCTTTTTCACTAACTCACTTAATTCTGTACCCCACCGACGGAAAACATGCCCGTGATGTCGCTTGATCCCTCACCCCCCAGGTTGTCGACGAACAGCACCATGTTGGCAGCCGTATGGACACTTGGTGTCGCGTTTCCGTCCCCTAGCGCAATTGTATTGGTTTTTCCGCTCAACAGCTTGTCAAAATCGGCGTTGATGGTAACCCGTGGTGCATTCCTGCCGACAACCGCGTTGTTGGGAAGCGTGAGGGTAATATCCCTGTACGCATCGACCCCCTGTGTATAGGTGTCGGGGTCGCCATTTGTCCCCTCCACGGTGCTTCCGGTATGGATGGATAACTCCTTATGGTCTGTATCATAAAAACCCTCAATCTTGGTAAAACGGTATCCCGTTCCCCATTCCCAATGCATTTCGGTGTCGTTGGCCCCAGCCGCTGCATAAAAATTTGGGAATCTTGCTTCATCCAGCGTATTCAGTTCGGGTTTCACGCCCAAACCGAATTTCAGCTGCTTGTACTCCCCCGCCGGAATATTGTTCAGCACATAGTCCAGCGTCTGCGGTTTGGCATGGTTTACGACGGTCGCGCCCTTGTCCAAATCGCTGATATTATACGGGATTTCGTTGCCGTCCGCTTTCACCAAACGGATGTTGCTGATTACGTACTTCAGTTCCGAAAAGTGGTGTACCTGTCCTTTGGCAGAGGTGTTTACCGTAGCGGTAGATGATGTGGCTTCGCCCAGCACGATGGGGGTATTTTTAAACGTGTTGTTGAAATGAAGCGTGATGTTATTGGCAACAGGGTTATTGTCGTTTTTGCTGCAAGCTGCCAGTGCCACTAACGCAACGAATACCAGGGAATATGTTTTACGTATGTTCATTTTGAGTAATTTTTAGTTGTTCTTAGAATTTAAAGGTCAGCGAGCTGAAAACATTGCGTCCCATCCGCGGGATGTTACCCCAGTCGGCGTAGGTGCTGTAATAGGCATTGAACAAGTTTTCTGCCCCTACCTGCAACGTGGTTTTGAAATTTTTGAAGGTGAAGGTGTAATCGGCAGATACATTCCAGATCCGGTAGGCCGGTGTGAGGTCTTCGCCGTATTCGGGACTGAAGTTTTCCTGCGCCAAATCACCATGCAGCGACGTCAGAATCCCAAAATGGTTGTGCATAAAATGAAGGGATGTTTGATAACTCAGGGGCCGGATAAACGGCAGATTCCCATCTTGGTTGTCCATGGCCCGCGCATAGGTGGCTGTTCCTTTCCAGTGGAGATGCGTAAGGATATCGTAATGGGCATTGAGCGATAGGTTGAACAGTTTCGCGTGGTCTAGCGACGTGTATCCTTTCACGCCGACCGATTGATAGTTCATCGGGCTACCTAAGCTCAAGATCCGACCCACGATGTAATTCCTGATGTGGAAATAGTTTGCCTTGGCTGCGATACCCATGCGTTCGTTTTTAAACCCGGCGCTTGCATTAACCTCGTACGAAGCCTCGTTTTCCAGATCTGGGTTCCCGATGTAATCGTAACGGTCAAAGCTGTTGTAGATGTAATATCCGTACGCTTCCGAGACCGAAGGTGCCCGGTGTCCATAACCTGTTCCAACCGAAAAATCAAATCGATCGATCTGGAGTTGGTAGCTGGCGTGCAAGGCCGGCAACACCCTGTTTTTCTCCTGCGGAGCGCCGGGGTGGAAAATCCAGTTGAACTCCACGTATTTGGAACGGTTGTAATTCCATCCCAAAGAGCCGCCGAAATTGACGGTGCTTATTTCTGAGAGGTCCCACGCATTATTCACCGAAAGGCCGGCAAAACGGGTGGTAACCCAGGGCCAGCTGTAGGCAAACATCGTTTTCTTGCTCCGGTCCTGCGGATACATCGTCATCTCTGCAATCGACAGGTTATTGTACACATTCAGCTGGATGTCAGCGCTGTAATCGCCACGCTTTAAATTAGCTTGGGAAACCAGTCCGTAAGTAGTGCTCCACCCCGGCATGTCCATGTGGACCAGGTTTTCGGGGCGCTTGGTGTCATCCATATAATGCTCCATCGCATTGAAATAAAGCTTGGTGTCCCATGCCCGCATCCATCCGTCTTCGAACAACTGCTTGTAAGCCGCCGACGTAATAATCGCCCGCGATCGCCACAAATCCATCGGCAGTGCGGGGAAACCGACATCGTCGGCCTGGTCGAAAATAGCATCCACCCGTACCGAAGACAGTGCCCCCGTTTTGTATGCCAACCCCAACGACGTGTTGAATTTCTGGTATTGCGAGTGGTTTACCTTGGCATCGATACCATCGTAATAATTGCCTGCCTTCCGGAAGGCGATGCTTCCGTCTGCCACAAACTTATCATCTGCATACGACAGGTTCCCCAGGTTGAAAAACTGGTTGTTATTGAACTCGAAGCCGGTTTGGTAAGCCCCACCCCATATCCTTTCGCCAGCCGCGCCGAATGGGGTGCTTTTCCTTTTCAGGTCAATGCTGCCCGCCACTGTGGCGCCGTGCAGGCTACCCGCCTGACCGGATGTTACATCGATGGTGGCGAGGTTGTTGCTCTCCACATACGAGGTGATCGGATCCATTTTGTCGGTACATGCGCCAAACACGTGCATACCGTCGATGGTCACCGTCGAACGCTCCGTACTCATGCTGTTGAGCAGGGGCTCCCAGGCATACGCACCCCGTTTGATGAAACTGATGCCGTCTGTGGAGGCCAGAAATTCATCTACTGAAACGGCCATTTTCAGTTCGGTCTCGATTTTTCGCTTGGCGATGGCAGTGACGCTAACCTCCTCCAGGGTTTTGACGGTGTCGCTTTCCGAATGTACATGTTGCGCGCGCGTGTTCATTCCGAGGAAAAGAACTAGAAAAATGATAAGGAGCTGCTTCATATCCTTAGAACAAAACATCGATGTACAATTCGCTCTTTACACCTTCAACGCCCGGCGTGAAATCCATAGGCACTTCGGTACCTTTAACGATTCTTCCGTCCGCGTTCAGCATGATGAAGTTCAGCGTCCAGTTGCCCGTCATGGTATAATTGACCACGCCGTGGTACAATCCGTCGCTTTGTTGCGTCAAGTCCACGTTATTGGGCGACGAATGGTTTCCCATGGAGGGCTCCGGCATACGCGGGTCCAGCAGCAGCGTGTAGCCACCTGCCTCGGTGTACGCTAGCCGGGAAGGGTCGGTGCCGTTCAACCGGTAAATACCCGCAATCAACTTGTTTTCGGCAACTTTCGGCCTCAGCGGTGCCACCAACGTGATGATATACTGTTCGTCGTCTTTTCCCGTAAATGCCGTCATGTTCAGGTTTTTGTTGGGCTGTTCCTGAACAGTGATGGGGAGCTTAGCCGTAAAAGTTTGGTTGTCATGGGTGAAGCCAATGTCCAATGCCCAGTTCCCGTCCGCGTCGCTTTCGCTCGTAAAGACCGAGTAGCCCGAGTAATAGTTGCTGTCCGGTTTGTACGCCAATTCGTATTGATGCGGACAAGAACCGGTTACGCCCCCGGCACCGGTGTTGATGGGCAAAAAGGTGATGCCAGCAACCTCGGCCGTCACGCTCGTTGCGCTATTCGTGATTTTCACGCGGATTTCATTGTAACCTTTATAGAAAGCGCCATTCAGTGCCTCAATGCTGATGTCGTAACCTCCGCTATGGATGGTGGCGGCTTCTTTAAACACCGTATGGCCGGGGGGAACAGTGTCTGTAATGCCCTCGTAATCCGTTTTTTCTTTGGTACACGATAATGCCGCGAAGCACACCGCACCAAGAAAAAATAATAATTTTTTCATGTCGTTGTTAACGAATGTCTGGTGAACAATGGTTGGAACAACCTTAAGCTATGCCTTGTGGGTAAGGTTAGCCAATGGGTGGGCGGAATACGGCGGTGTGGTAATTAAATCGGTAATCGACGAGGTCAAGTGAAAAATGGTCCTGGTCGGTTACTTCCTGTGGCTGGGGCAAAGTAAGCGCTACGCCTCCGTTATGCACATACAGCGAACTGTATTCGTACATAACCATATTCTTCTTTGCCTCCTTATCCTCTTTTTCTTCTATTTTCTTCATCAACACGCATTGGCCGTTGCAATGGAGTTGAGGTTGGTCTTTATTGATACACTTTGCAATATACTCCGGTAAGTGGATTTGATACTCCACGGTCATGATACTGCGATAGAACGATTGCAGTGTCAGCGCCACGAAGAGTATATATGCACAAAAACGTATCAAAACCCGTTTACTTATTTGCGTAAAGCATCCGCGACAAAGATAATGAAACAATCCACCCGGGAAATGACATCCGTCATTTTTATCGATATATTCGTATGCTACCCGTCGATCAGTTGCGGCTTGGCCACCTTCATGCCCGTGATGTATAAAACGACGGTGGCTGCGGCCAGCAGAAGAAAGGGCGTTTCCCAATTTCCCACCCAGTCGTATATGGCGCCGAATAGCGGCGGACCTGCGGCAGCCAGTGCGTAGCCGAAAGACTGTGACATGCCCGAAATGCGGGCTGCTTCGCGGGTGGTCCGCGTACGGAGAACAAACCACATCATCACCAAGCTGAATGCCAATCCGGTGCCCAAGCCGAAAAGGATCACGGCGGGGATGATGAACTGCGTGCGCCAGCCGATGATGAGCAATAAGCTCAGTGCCAATGTACTGCCGATAAACCATACCAGCGGTTTATGGTCTTTCATGCGCCCGATGATGATGGGCCCGACAAACATGATGGGGAGCTGTGTGAATTGGATGAATGACAACACCCACCCCGATGTTTCGGCCGCCATGCCCCAATCCTGTAACACGACGGGCAGCCAAGCCACCGAGCAGTAGAAAAGCAGTGATTGGAGCCCCATGAAAAGGGTGATGTACCAAGCGAGTCGCGACCGCAGCATCGATGTGCCTGTTTGCCTATTTGCTACAGATCGATCGGCGGACGCGTCGCTCGAACTACGATTCAATTGTGGTGCCCAGAAGACGATGCCGACAACTGAAAAGACAAGCCACAAACCGATAGACCCTTTCCAGCCATGGCCCGTCCAATGGCCTATCGCAATGCTGAATCCGGATGCTAGCGAAGCGGTGATGTTCATTGCCACACTATAGATGCCGGTTACCAAGCCGATTTTCTTGGGGAATCGCTGTTTGATGAACGGTGGCACAAGCACGTTGCCAAATGCGATGCCGCAGCCTACGAGTGCGGCTCCGGAAAATAGCAACGCGGTATTTGACGATGCTCGGATAAGCAACCCGAAACCGATGGCCCATATGGCGGCCCAAAGCAGCGTCTCGATACGCCACCTGTCGGCTAATTTGGGTGCTATGGGAGAGAGCATGGCAAACGCCAATAGGGGAATGGTGGTGATGAGGCCTGCCAGCGTATTGGAAAGGTCCAAAGCCTCTTGGATCTGCGGGACCACCGGGCCCACGCTGGTGATAGGTGCCCGCAGGTTGGTGGCTACCAGAATAATGCCAATCAACAAAATAAATTTACTCCATCGCGCCGCCGTGGCTGTTTGCTCCGTTACCATGTCAAGATAGTGAGACCCGATCCCATGCGCGGGCGAAAGTAGGGTTAATTTGGGCGATGCCACAATGGATTCCGCATTTTGACAATAGGATTATCAACCTACGGCAGGATAGCGCTTTCCACATGTCGCCCCCGGTGTGTATATCTTTTTCCGCCGATTGTGCGTACGGTCATAAAGTCGACTAATGAAGTGGGATAATTTTGTGTGTATAACGAACAATGTATGGAAAAGTACGTCATCAAACGGAGCGGAGCTTACGAGCCCTTCCAATCCTATAAAATCAAAGACGCCATCACAAAGGGCTTCGAAAGCGTATCCGGGTTGTTGGACGAAACGGTCTATGAAACGGTCGTGGCATCGCTCGAGGAAAAAGATACCTGGGCGGTGGAGGAAATCCAGGACCGTATCGAAAAGGCCCTCTACGAAAGGCAGCACTTCGAAGCCATGCGCTCTTTTATGGTGTACCGCCATACGCGGAAGTTACAGCGTGAGCACATCCATGGTTTTAACGAAGATACCACTTATGTGGATAGTACGCAGACCATTGAGGAGTACATCACGCAAACGGACTGGCGCATCAACGCTAATGCGAACGTTTCCTATTCCAGCGCCGGACTGATAAACAATACCGCCGGTAAGGTGATTGCCAACTATTGGCTGGATAAGGTATACAGCAAGGAAGAGGGATACGCGCACCGTAATGGCGACCTACATATCCACGACCTCGACTGCCTAACGGGATACTGTGCAGGGTGGAGCCTGCGTGTACTGCTCAACGAAGGATTCAATGGCGTGCGGGGTAGGGTGGAGAGCCGCCCACCATCCCATTTCCGCGAAGCCCTTGGGCAGATGGCCAATTTCCTGGGCATCTTACAGAGTGAATGGGCCGGTGCACAAGCATTCAGCTCATTCGATACCTACCTGGCTCCCTACGTGTTCAAAGACCAGTTGCCTTATGCCGATGTGTTAAAGGCCATACGCAGCTTCGTGTACAACCTCAACGTACCGGCCCGATGGGGGCAGTCGCCCTTTACCAATATCACGCTCGACTGGAACGTGCCGGATGACCTCAAGGACCAGATTCCCACACGGCGCGAAATACACCTTTTCGAAGGGTTGCAGGATGAAGCACTGCGCCATTTGGCGCGCGAGCGGGGGGCTGAATTTTTGGAAGACTTATGCTACAAACATTTCCAGCCCGAGATGGATATGATCAACCGGGCCTATTACACTGTGATGACCGAAGGGGATGCCAATGGCCAGCCATTTACGTTCCCCATACCGACGGTCAACATCACGGAAGATTTCGATTGGGAAAGCGAGAATGCGACACTCCTATTCGAAAACACGGCCAGGATCGGATCTTCCTACTTCCAGAATTTTGTGGGCAGCCAGTATATGCTGGATGAGGCGGGCGATCGGGTGGAAAATCCGGAAGCGTACAAACCCAATGCCGTGCGGAGCATGTGCTGCCGCTTGCAACTGGACCTCCGGGAATTACTCAAGCGGGGGAATGGCTTATTTGGCAGCGCGGAAATGACCGGCAGCATCGGCGTAGTTACCATCAACATGGCGCGTTTGGGTTACCGCTTTAAGGAAGACAAAGAAGGCCTGTATCGGCAGCTCGACCATTGGCTCCTGCTGGCAAAATCAACCTTGGAGAAAAAACGGAAGTTCATCCAGGAGCTGTACGACAGGGGCTTGTATCCCTATACCAAGCGCTACCTGCCGCATTTCCGAAATCACTTTTCGACCATCGGCGTGAATGGCATGAACGAGATGATACGGAATTTTTCGGGCGATCGGTATGACATCGTTTCGGATGAAGGGGTAGCGTTTGCCACGGCAATCCTCGAACATATCCGCATGCGTATGCGCGAATTTCAGGAAAGCACGGGCAACCTATACAACTTGGAAGCCACGCCTGCCGAGGGGACGACCTACCGTTTTGCCAAAGAGGATAAAAAACGATTCCCGGATATCTTGCAAGCCGGGCAGGGCGAAAATATCTACTACACCAACAGCTCGCAACTGCCGGTCGATTATACGGAAGACCCCTTTGAGGCGTTGTTGCTGCAAGATAACCTGCAATGCAAATACACCGGTGGTACCGTACTGCACCTGTACATGAGCGAGCGGCTCAGCTCGCCCGATGCCTGCCGGAATTTTGTACGTACGGTTATCAGCCATTTCAAACTGCCCTATATCACCGTTACACCGGTATTCAGCATCTGCCCCGTACACGGGTATCTATCCGGTGAACATGAGTATTGCCCCCAATGCGACGAACTTATTTTAGCAACTCACCAACATACAATAATAGATGGATACACAACAACAACATGACCTGGTTTTGGAGCAAAACCGGGAGAAACGAAGCAAATGCTTGGTTTACACACGCGTAATGGGATACCACCGTCCGGTGGAGAGTTTCAATATCGGAAAGAAAGGGGAACACCGGCAACGAACGCATTTCACCGAACGCCGTGCCGAAACCCATCTATAGCATCACGCCGTTTACGCTATTGGATTTTCCCGGCAAAACAGCCTGCATTCTTTGGTTTGCAGGCTGTAATATGCGTTGTACCTATTGCTACAACCCTGATATCGTTCTGGGGAAGGGGCACATCTCCCTGGTGGAAGCCCTGGGGTTCCTCGAGTCGCGCCGGGGGCTGCTGCAAGGCATGGTACTGAGTGGCGGTGAATGTACGTTACACCCCACGATTTTCCCGTTGCTTGAGGCGGCGAAGGGGTATGGCTTTGACGTGAAGATCGATACCAATGGCTCGCGGCCGGAAGTGCTGAAGGCATTGATAAAGCGGTGTTTGGTCGATTACGTGGCGCTTGATTTCAAGGCGCTGGAGCACCGTTACCACACGATAACCAAATCGGGTTTGTTTACGGAATTTGTCGAGAGCCTATCGCTGCTCAATCGGTCCAGTGTGCCGTTTGAAGTGCGCACCACGGTGCATAGCGATTTGATTACCCATGATGATTTGCAGGCGATGGTTGGCTGGTTACAGCGGCATGCTTACAGGGGACCATATTACATTCAGCATTATGTAAACGATGTGCCCGTACTCGGCGCGCTGGGCCGATCGCGGAGAGACGCGGTCCAAGCTGCCTTATCAGTGGATGATATACGGGTCATGGAACGCGGATAATTCCGATATTTCTTCTGAAAATCCCTACTATTTATAGGAACTTTATAGGGATATAATAGGGTTTTTATAGGGACTTCATAGGGGAAAATACCTATAATGTACCATTTATATACCTATTACTTATTTTTAATCTACCATTTATATAAAAGAATACGAGGAAGACTAGCTGGCTTTGGAGTAAAAAAATGGTAAACGTGGACAAAAAACGGCCCCAACACCGTGACAGGGATTGGGGCCGCATATGTTTGTTTTACGACGTACCGCTACTTGCTTAGGTACATCGACTTCTTGGCATACATTTCCCGGAAAAAGGGGTCGTCCAAGTCCTTGATGAAACGGATGGCTTCACCGGTAGATTTCATTTCAGGCCCCAGTTGCTTATCAACATCAGGGAACTTGTCGAACGAGAAAATCGGTTCCTTGATAGCGTAGCCTTTGAGTTTGCGCTCGATGGTAAAGTCCTTGAGTTTGTTGGCACCCAGCATCACCTTGGTGGCAATGTTCACGTAGGGCACATCATACGCCTTGGCGATGAACGGAACGGTACGCGATGCCCGCGGATTGGCTTCGATGACATATACCTTTTCATCTTTAATCGCAAACTGGATGTTGAGCAGCCCACGTACATTCAATGCCTTGGCGAGCTTGATGGTATATTCCTCCATCTTTCGCTGCACATTTTCGGACAAGCTGAATGTTGGCAGCACCGCACTGGAATCGCCGGAGTGGATACCTGCCGGTTCGATATGCTCCATCATCCCGATGATGTGTACGTCTTCCCCGTCACAGATCGAATCGGACTCTGCCTCTTCCGCCCTGTCGAGGAAATGATCGATCAGCACGCGGTTGCCAGGGAGGTTGCGCAGCAATTTCACAACCGCCGTTTCCAGCTCTTCATCGTTGATGACGATGCTCATCCGCTCGCCGCCGAGTACGTAACTTGGGCGGACCAATACCGGATAGCCCACGTGCTTGGCTACCTGGAGCGCTTCTTCTGCGCTTTCTGCCACACCGTATTTAGGGTACGGGATGTCCAGTGATTTGAGCAGGTCGGAGAAGCGCCCGCGATCTTCGGCCAAGTCCATGTCGTGGAAGGATGTGCCGATGATCTTTATACCATTGGATTCGAGCTGTTCGGCCATCTTCAGGGCCGTTTGCCCGCCCAGCTGTACGATAACGCCTTCGGGTTTTTCCAGTTCGATGATCTCCCGTACGTGCTCCCAGTAAACCGGTTCGAAGTAAAGTTTGTCGGCCATGTTGAAGTCCGTCGACACCGTCTCGGGGTTGCAATTGACCATGATCGACTCGTATCCGGCTTCTTTGGCGGCGAGTAGGCCATGCACGCAGGAGTAGTCGAACTCGATACCCTGTCCGATACGGTTGGGACCGGACCCAAGTACAATGATTTTCTTCCTGTCGGATACCACGGATTCGTTTTCCTCTTCGAAGGTAGAGTAGTAGTAAGGGGTTTGTGCCGGAAACTCCGCGGCACAGGTATCCACCATTTTGTATACCCTACGGATGCCCAGTTCCTTCCGTCTGTTGTAGACATCGTCTTCAGACACATTAGTGAGCAACCAAGCGATTTGCTCATCCGAGTAACCTTTTTGCTTCAAGGTGATGAAGAAATCCTTGGGGATATTGTTGAGCTGGTAACGGCGCAGTTCGGTTTCGAGGGCGACCAACTCTTGTATTTGGATCAGGAACCACTTGTCGATATGGGTTGCTTTCCGGATGGACTCCAGCGGAACGCCCAGTTCGAAGGCATCTTTGATATGGAAAAGGCGGTCGCTGCTGGGGTGTTCCAGGCTATACATGATCTCCTCGAGGTTGCGCAGCTGTTTGCCATCCGCACCGAGGCCGTGGCGGCCCGTTTCGAGGCTCTGGCAGGCTTTCTGCAAGGCTTCGATAAAGGTACGGCCGATGGCCATCACTTCGCCCACCGATTTCATCTGTAGGCCGAGTTCGCGATTTGCACCTTTGAACTTGGCGAAATTCCAACGGGGCACCTTTACGATGACATAATCCAGCGTGGGCTCGAAATAGGCCGACGTGGTTTTAGTGATCTGGTTTTCTATTTCATCCAGGTGATACCCGATGGCCAGCTTAGAAGCGATTTTGGCAATGGGGTAACCCGTTGCTTTAGAAGCCAGCGCAGAAGAGCGCGACACGCGCGGGTTGATTTCGATGGCGATGATATCCTCGTTTTCGGGGTTCACCGAAAATTGTACGTTGCAGCCGCCGGCGAAGTTACCGATGGCCCGCATCATCTTGATGGCCTGGTTGCGCATCTCCTGGTAACAACGGTCGCTCAACGTCATGCCGGGCGCTACGGTAATCGAATCGCCGGTATGCACACCCATCGGGTCGAAGTTCTCGATGGTACAGATGATGATCACATTGTCGGCACCATCGCGCAGCAATTCCAGTTCAAACTCTTTCCAGCCCAATACGGCTTGTTCCACCAGCACTTCATGCGTGGGAGAGGCCTGCAACCCGCGACTGAGTGCCGCCTCGAACTCTTCCTTTTTATGCACAAATCCGCCGCCGGTACCGCCCAGGGTGTACGAGGGCCGGATAACCAACGGGAATCCGATTTGCTGGGCAGCTTCCTTACCTTCGAGAAAGGAGTTGGCAATCTTGGATGTAGCCACGCCCACGCCGATTTCCACCATCAGTTTACGAAACTCTTCCCGGTTCTCGGTTTTCTCGATGGCCGCGACGTCCACGCCGATTACCTGTACGTCATATTTTTCCCAAAGCCCGCGTTCGGAAGCCTCTATGCATAGGTTAAGTGCCGTTTGCCCACCCATGGTAGGGAGTACGGCATCAATCTGCTGCTCACGTAGGATTTGTTCGATGCTTTCGCACGTGAGCGGCAGCAAGTACACATGGTCGGCAATGACCTTATCGGTCATGATGGTGGCCGGATTGGAGTTGATGATGGATACGGTAATCCCTTCCTCCTTAAGCGAGAGGGCAGCCTGTGATCCCGAATAGTCAAATTCGCAGGCCTGGCCGATAACGATGGGGCCTGAACCGATAATTAAAACCGAATTGATGGAAGTGTTTCTGGGCATTTTTCCGAGCGTTTTGTCGGAGTGCAAAGGTATGTTTTTTAATGGAATAAACGATGGATAATTTCAATAACCGTCATTTATTGTTCGGCCCGTCGTTTCTGCCTACCTGTTTTTAGGTATTTTTTCGCCGTTCTACATAAATTATTTTTTGCTAACACGGGAATATCTTACTTTTGGGCGTTTATTTTATTTACAACATAAAATTAAAACCATGAAAATTAAATTGACGTTATTGACCCTATTTGCGGCATTTGCTTTCACGGCATCTGCACAAGATTACAAAAACTCTATCGGTATCCGTCTCGGTGGTGGTTATTATGACTTAATTGGTGCTTCTTTCAAGACGTTTATCTCAGATCCGGCAGCGCTGGAGTTCAATTTGGGTATCCGGCCGAGCATCACGTACGGTCTAACCGATGGCATTACCAACGTGTCCGTATCCGGCGCTTACCAGCACCATTTTCCAATTGGCAATATTGAAGGTTTCAAATGGTATGTGGGTGGGGGTGCTGTCATTGCGCACACTTCCAGCAGTTTTGATGATTGGCAGGGTATTTCCGTGGGTATCTTCCCTACCGGCGGTGTTGACTACAAATTGAAAAATGCACCGTTCGCGTTTTCTGCCGATGTTAGACCTACGGTACACGCGGTGAAGACCTATTTCAATACCGTATATATGAATGGCGGCGTAACCGCCCGTTACGTATTTTAAGAACAAGCGGTTTTACTGCAACGGATTGCCATTGGTTGAAGACGCCAATGGCAATTTTTTATGCCTTTCCGTTGTGATACTGAGCCTTTTTAGCCTACCATAGGCACAATAGGCAACGGACGGCCCCACTCCGCCGGTGTTTATGTACGCCCCGGAAGGACGTTGTTTTGGTGCGCCGGAGCATACTTTCCATTAGAAATGATATGGTTTCTGTTCAAGACAGTATTGTTATGAAGTTATGTTACGCAACATAGGTCGAAGAGCAGGCTGTTTTTTAGCATATATTTTTAGGGAAGCATGCACACCGTCTTACAGTGGTTACGGTGTATGGGCTTATGGGAAAAACTGTTACCTTTGAATAAGGTAGAACAATCAGTTCATGCATGAAGTCATTATAGAACACAAAGGCCGGAAAACCCAGGAATGACCAAAATCACGACAGCTTCATCGCCATTGAAGAGAAATTTAGAGGGATGAAAATTAGCCGGCAACCCCTCAAAATAGCCATCGTCGGTCCCGAGTCGACCGGCAAATCGACCATTGCGGAGCAACTGGCTCGGCAACTGGATACGGTATGCGTACCGGAGTATGCACGTGAATATTGCCGCCACCTGAACCGGGAGTACACCTTGCAGGATGAAATGAACATGTTCTACGGACAGCTGGCATTGGAGCGTAGTTTGGTGCCACTTGCGCAGAATGACGTGTTGGTCTGTGACACCATGTTCCTGACCATTAAAATCTGGTGCGACCACCTCTTCGGGCATACGCCGGACGAAGTATTGGATGCGCTCCGGGCGAGCCACTATGATCTATATTTACTGATGGACATCGACTTGCCCTGGGTGGACGACCCACTACGGGATTTCCCAGGCTTGCGCGAACATTTCATGGGGGTTTGGCACAGCGAATTGCAAGCAATTGACGCCAACTACCAGGTGATTTCAGGACTAGGTGAGGATCGGTTTAACAATGCATGGGAAGCCGTCCGAAAATCTCTATAAAAATAAAAGCCGCCCGTATGGGCGGCTCCGTATTCGTGTAAAGACAGTAATCAGCAACCTGCAAAAAAGCAAATTGGCAGAAAAGCGGATGGTTAATACCGGTAATGCTCAGGTTTATAGGGCCCTTCCACCGGTACGCCAATGTATTCCGCTTGGTGCGGTTCCAACTCTTCCAACTCCACACCGATCTTAGCCAAGTGTAGTCGGGCTACCTTCTCGTCGAGGTGTTTCGGAAGGGTATACACCTTATTCTCGTAATTCGCGGTATTGGTCCACAACTCGATCTGGGCCAGCGTTTGGTTGGTAAACGAGTTGCTCATCACGAAGGATGGGTGCCCCGTAGCGCAGCCCAGGTTAACGAGGCGGCCTTCGGCCAGCAGGATGATGTCTTTGCCATCAACCGTATATTTATCAACCTGCGGCTTTATTTCAACTTTGGTGTTCCCGTAGTTGTTGTTCAGCCAAGCCACGTCGATCTCGTTGTCGAAATGGCCGATGTTGCATACCACGGCTTTATCTTTCATCGTTTTAAAGTGCTCGCCGCGGACGATGTCGCGATTACCCGTTGTTGTTACGATGATGTCGGCTTCCTTGACGGCATTGGCGAACTTCTTCACTTCGTAGCCCTCCATCGCGGCCTGCAGGGCACATATCGGATCGATTTCGGTAACGATGACGCGCACACCGGCACTGCTCAGCGATTCCGCCGATCCTTTCCCTACATCGCCATACCCGGCTACCACGGCAACCTTGCCGGCCAGCATCAGGTCCGTGGCACGGCGGATGGCATCCACCAGCGACTCGCGGCAACCATATTTATTGTCGAATTTGGATTTGGTAACCGAATCGTTTACGTTGATGGCGGGCAGGTGCAGGGTGCCGTTCTTCATCCGTTCGTACAGTCGGTGCACGCCGGTGGTGGTTTCTTCAGAAAGCCCTTTGATACCTTTGATCAATTCGGGATATTTATCGAAGACCATATTGGTGAGGTCACCGCCATCATCCAAAATCATATTGAGCGGCTGGCGATCTTCGCCGAAGAACAGCGTTTGCTCGATGCACCAGTTGAATTCGTCTTCGGTCATGCCCTTCCAGGCATATACCGGAATGCCGGCGGCCGCAATGGCGGCAGCGGCATGGTCTTGCGTGGAGAAAATGTTGCACGACGACCAGCTTACTTCTGCACCCAACTCGATGAGCGTCTCGATGAGTACTGCCGTTTGGATGGTCATGTGCAGGCAGCCCGCGATACGGGCCCCAGCCAGTGGCTTGGAAGCACCAAATTCTTCACGGAGCGCCATCAAACCGGGCATTTCGGCCTCGGCCAATTCAATTTCTTTGCGGCCCCACGCGGCGAGGTTGGTGTCTTTTACCTTAAAAGGTACGTATGCGGTGTCTATCGATGACATAATGCGTTGTTTTTGTGAACTGCAAAAGTATTGGTTTTGGGGGTTATATTCAAACTTACTTGGTAGCTCGCAGTTAAAAATTGACAATGAATTGAAATTGCCGATTTGTTTTACGCCCGTCGGCATGGTATCTTTGCAGGCATATATTTAATTGGAAACTAACAGAAAGGACTAAGCAATGTATCCAGAATACTTGGTTGCGCCGATGCGCAAGGAATTGACCGACGTAGGTTTTGAAGAGTTAAAGACCCCGGAAGAGGTAGACACGGCCATAAAAAACGAAGGGACCGTATTTGTAGTGGTTAACTCCGTGTGTGGTTGTGCGGCTGCCAATGCGCGCCCCGCTGCGGTAGCGGCTATCAAGAACGAGAAACACCCGGACAAGGTGGTTACCGTATTTGCCGGGATGGAAAAAGATGCGGTAGATAAGGCGCGTGCCCACATGTTGCCCTACCCGCCGTCGTCGCCTGCCATGGCCCTGTTTAAAGACGGTAAGCTGGTGCACATGATTGAGCGCCACCAGATCGAAGGGCGGCCTGCCCAGATGATTGCCGATAACTTGGTGGCTGCCTTTGACGAGTATTGCTAAGGGCAATCGCTATTTTTTAAAAGTATCCTAACAGTAAAGGCGCCTCATGAGGCGCCTTTACTGTTTATATAAGAAGCGGGCGTTCGCTATTCGATAGGCCCACTGATCGTGCTTATTGCGCCGCGCTGGGGAACGATGGTTACCTTGATCATTCCACGCTGGGTTTTACCGAGCGCACTCTCTACATCATCGGGCGAGTTGACGGCAACGTCATTCACATGGGTAACTACCTGCCCGCGCCTGATATTCTGGTAGTCAAACCAGCCACCTGGATGTACTTGCGTAACCGTTACGCCAGACGAAACGCCTAATTCCTTTTTCTTGGCATCAGGGGTTGGTACAAAGCCGGCACCCAACTGGTTGTAGATTTCGGTTGCACTACGTTTGGCGGCACTTTCCGATTCGGCTTCACGTTCTGTTGAGCTTGTGTCCTCTTTCAGGGTCACCGTTACATCGCGCTCTTTGCCGTCGCGCTTATAGGTGAGTTTTACCTTATCGCCCGGCCGCAATCGATAGATGCGTTCCTGCAGATCTGAGGATGAAGTGATGGCGCGTCCATCAAGTTTGGTGATGATGTCGCCTGCCTTGATGCCCGCTTCCTCAGCGGCACCCTTCGCTACAACGTCCGACACGTGGAGTCCATTTACCTCGCTGATCCCCAGTTCTTTGGCAAGCGCTGGGCTAAGTTCCCTGAAGGCAATGCCGATCAAACCACGTTTCACCCGGCCGAACTGGATGAAATCGTCCGATATTTTCTTGACCAGGTTAACAGGTACTGCAAAGCCATAGCCCGCATAGGTGCCTGTGGGGGTCATGATATTGGAGTTGATGCCAATCAACTCACCCGCTGAGTTGACCAGCGGCCCGCCGCTGTTGCCTTTATTGATTACAGCATCTGTCTGTATAAACGATTCCACGGCGGTGTTGAGCATAGGTTGGTCGTCTGTTTGGGGGTATCCGCCACGCTGCTGATACTCCCGCTGCTGCAACTCACGGGCAATGATTCCGGTAGAACGGCCGGTTGCACTGACAATCCCTGCCGTCACCGTGGATTCCAGCCCCAATGGGTAACCAACGGCCAATACCCATTCGCCAATGCGGACTTTGTCTGAATCACCGAATCTAACAAAGGGAAGACCTTTCTCGTTAATTTTGATCAGTGCTAAATCGGTATTGGGGTCACGGCCAATGATTTTGGCTTCCACCACACGTTTGTCGGTCAATTGGACTTCTATTTTATTGGCATCTTCTACAACGTGGTTGTTGGTAACGATGTAACCATCTTGCGATATGATCACACCCGAGCCGGTAGCTTGGGCCGGGGGTTGCGATTGCTGCCGTTGCCGTGGCATTCCGAAAAACTCTTCAAATAAGTCCATCGGCGCCGCATTGCCGCCCCTCGAACGCCCGGGATAGGTGGTAGTGATGTGAACCACGGCAGGTGCCACCATGGCCGCGGCTTGGGTAAAGTCCGGGTTGCCGGTCGATGATACGACATTCGGCACCGGGTTGCTTGCGTAGTGCAGCTCTTGCCGTTCTTCAAATGACATCCTGCTTTCCTGTTTGCTTTCAAACAGCTTATAACCGCCCACAGCAATCAAGCCTCCAACCAGTGCGGTCAATAATGTTAATCCTAATTTTTTCATGATAATTATTCCTATCGTTATAAGTCGAAAAATCTTGCTTCTGCAAAAGATAGTCAAAGGTAATACCAATTGGCATGCGAAAGCAAATGGAAAGACCCACTTTTCTGTTAAATAATGTTAAAGCAGCCGGTTATGTGAACCCGATAGTCCGTGATGATTTATTGAACGGATATACCTACCTTTGACCCGATAACGGGAATACATGGCAACATATGCGTTTTACAAGTACCAAGGAGCAGGCAATGACTTTATCCTCATAGATAACCGTAATCTGCTGTTTGACAAGGATAATGTCGATTTGGTACATCGGCTATGCGACCGCAGGTTTGGCATCGGTGCGGACGGGTTGATGTTGCTGCAGCCAGTAGACGGATATGATTTTGAGATGGTATATTTCAATGCCGACGGCCGAGAGGGGAGTATGTGCGGGAACGGCGGGCGTTGTATCGTGGCATTCGCGAGGGATTTGGGAATAATTGGCAAAACGACCGACTTTTTGGCAGTGGATGGGCCCCATCATGCCGAAATTGATGACGAGGAGAGGCGCGTAAGTTTGCAGATGATCGATGTCGATGTCATTGAACGCGATGGTGCGGCTTATGTGCTCGATACGGGCTCGCCGCATTACGTGGCGTTGGTGGATGGATTGGCGTCTTTCCCCGTGGTCGCCGAGGGCAAGCGTATCCGCTTCAATGGGCGTTATGGTGCTGCCGGTATCAATGTGAACTTCGTGGAGCCCGAAGGCCCCGGTTACTACGTACGTACGTATGAACGTGGTGTTGAGGATGAGACGCTGGCCTGCGGCACTGGGGCTACGGCAGTGGCGATAGCGATGGCAGTGCACGAGGGGAAAAGCGGTTCATTGGTGGTCCCTATCCGGGTAGCCGGCGGTAATCTTACCATCCGATTCAAAAAAAATGGAAACCACTGCACGGATGTGTTTCTAGAGGGCCCCGCTAAGTTTGTATTTAAAGGTGAAATAACGGTGTAGCACATGACCTTGTTGCGCTTCCTCTTCTATTTCCATGGATTCTCACTGGTCGTAGCTGGTATCGCCGCAATATTGCCTTTGTTATTCGATGGCGTTCCCGTTTTAAGCCCCCACTTCTGGTTACTTTTCGGGGTGGTGTTCGCCACCACGCTGTTGGCGTACCTGCTGAGTGACCTGGGTATTCGAAAGGGGGGCGAATTGTCTATTTTGAGCCTAATTGGAGGGCTTTTTGTCAAGCTGCTACTTTGTTTGGCGGTGGTGGCCGTGTTAATTATAAAATACCCTGATAATAAGATGCTTACGGCATTGAATTTTTTTTCGCTATATTTCTTGTTTACAGCCTTTGAAGTTACCTGTTTGTTACGTAACTTGCGCGACCAAAATCAGACGTAAAAAATTGGGAATAGATGGATTTTAGGCACTTTTTCGACTCAAAAAAAATCAGCTTCATCGCTATTTTCGCCGTTCTAACAACCTTTTCCGTTGCACAAACTGCCGATTCCACCACCACAGCCGCTGCTTCGGTAGGCCATGAAACCCATGGCGAGGAAGCATTCAAGCCCACCGAGGTGATCATGGAGCACATTGGCGATTCGCATGACTGGCACCTTTGGGGGCATACTTCCCTGCCGTTACCTGTGATACTTTATACCGATAAAGGGTTTGAGTTTTTCCTGTCTTCCCAGTTTCATCACGGTGAGCACGACTACCAAGGGAAATACTATACCTACCGGTTGGTGGACAAGAAGAAGATACAAGTGGTGGGCACAAACGGGACCGTGGATGAAGCGGCATCGAAGAATGTGTGGGATTTTTCCATTACCAAGAACGTGGCCGCCATCTTTCTCTCGGTCATCTTGCTGGTGCTGATTTTTTCTTCTGTGGCACGTGCTTACAAAAAGCGTGCGGGTAAGGCGCCGAAAGGGCTGCAATCGTTTCTTGAGCCCATTATCCTATTTGTTCGGGATGACATTGCCCGTCCGAATATCGGTCATAAGTATGCGCGCTTTATGCCGCTTTTGCTGACCATATTCTTTTTCATCTGGTTTAACAATCTCTTGGGGCTGATACCGATTTTCCCGGGCGCGGCCAATGTTACGGGCAATATCGCAGTGACGTTTGTGTTGGCGTTCATCGTGCTCGTTGTCGTGAATATTAACGGGAATAAACATTACTGGAAACATATCCTTACACCGGACGTTCCATGGTGGTTGTATCCGATTATGATTCCGGTGGAACTGGTGGGTGTTATCTCGAAGCCTTTCGCATTGATGATTCGTTTATTTGCCAATATCACGGCGGGGCACATCATCATCTTGAGTCTGATTTCATTGATTTTTGTATTCCAGTCGATAGCTATTGCGCCGGTTTCGGTAGCGTTCGTATTGTTTATGAACGTGCTGGAGCTGTTGGTAGCGGCCTTGCAGGCCTTTATATTCACGTTGTTGACGGCTTTATTTATCGGGATGGCCATTGAGGATCATCACTAATGCATTTTACACTATTATATATACATTAAATTCAATTTGTTATGGTAGGTTCAATTGCGGCAATTGGTGCCGGATTAGCAGTGATCGGTGCCGGACTCGGTATCGGACAGGTAGGTGGCAAAGCCATGGAAGGTATTGCACGCCAGCCTGAGGCTGCTTCTAAAATTCAGACCGCGATGATTATCGCAGCGGCCCTTATCGAAGGTGTGGCCCTGTTTGCAGTCGTGGTTTCTTTGATGGGATTAAATTAATCCGCAGCAAAGTGTAACTGAATCGAGGGTCGGGTAGCCGACGATTGGTCTAACGCCCGACCCTTATTTAAACACAGCATAAAATTTAGTATCGTATATGAGTTTTGATATTGGTAATCCGAGTTACGGATTGGTTTTTTGGACCTTGGTTGCTTTCATCCTGCTCCTGCTCCTGTTGAGGAAATTTGCATGGAAGCCTATCATGGAGGCCATCGGTGAGCGTGAGCAATCGATAGAAAGTGCGTTGGCATCCGCAGAGAAAGCGAAAGAAGAGATGGCCCGCCTTACTAACGAAAATGAGCAATTGCTCAAAGCTGCCCGGGCCGAGCGGGATGTGATCCTGAAAGAGGCCAAGGAATTGAAGGACCAGCTGGTGGCGGATGCGAAGGTGCTTGCCCAAGCAGAAGGAGCCAAGCTAATCGAGCAGGCACGGAAAGAGATCGATGACCAGAAGAAGCAGGCATTGGCCGAGGTGAAGAGCCAAGTGTCGTCACTCTCGTTAGACATTGCCCGCAAGGTGCTCCAAAAAGAATTTGAAAGCGAACAACGGCAGGAAGCATTGGTGGCTGAACTGTTGAAGGACGTGAAGTTAAGTTAACTAATCCGAGGCAAACAGTAAAACGATATGTCGGAGTTTAAAGTTGCGTCGCGGTATGCCAAGTCACTCATCGACCTGGCGCAGGAGCAAGGAAACCTGGAGGTGGTAAAACAGGATATGGAGCAGTTCGTGGCTACACTGCGTGCCAATGGCGAACTGCAAGCTGTGCTGAAGAACCCCATCATGAAACAGGATAAAAAGCGTAACATCCTCGATGCGTTGTTCGGTGGCAAAATCCACCCTTCCATCGTGGCTTTTTTCCATATCATGGTCCGGAAGGGGCGTGCGGGTATCCTTTATGCGACAGCGCGCGAGTTTATCCGCGAATACAACGAAGTAAAAGGTATCGTTTACGCCACAGTGGTGTCGGCAACCAAGTTGTCAGCAGCAAACCTGGATGGGCTACGGAAGGTAATCGCCAGCGAAATCAATGCGGAGGTTGTGCTGCGTAATACGGTAGACCCCACGTTGATTGGCGGGTTTGTGGTAAACGTGGGCGACAAACAGATCGACGCTAGCATCAATGGCAAGCTGAATAAATTAAAACGCCATTTCGAAACACAGGTGGTTAGTTGAGAAGTTAGGCGGCAGACGCTAGACAACAGACATACCGCAAAGAGCAAAAAAGCAAACAGCAGAAACGCAAAAGGCAAAATACAAATAGGCAAACAGCAAAAAAGCGAATAAAATGATAGAGGTAAGACCCGATGAAGTATCGGCAATTTTAAGAGAACAATTGTCGAGCTTCAAATCAGAAGCCGAGCTTGAAGAAGTAGGTACCGTACTGCAGATCGGTGACGGTATTGCGCGGATATACGGCTTAACCAAAGTCCAGTCCGGTGAGTTGGTTGAATTTGACAACGGATTGCAAGGCATTGTGCTGAATCTCGAGGAAGATAATGTGGGTGTGGTATTACTTGGGAAGTCCGACGAGATCAAGGAAGGCGATACGATTAGGCGCACGCGCCGGATTGCGTCTATCAAAGTAGGTGAAGGCATGCTCGGACGTGTAGTCGATACATTGGGACAACCCATCGACGGCAAAGGTCCAATTGTTGGCCAAACCTATGAAATGCCGATCGAACGTAAGGCACCCGGTGTTATCTACCGCCAGCCGGTAAACGAACCCCTGCAAACAGGTATCAAGGCGATCGATGCGATGATTCCCATCGGTCGTGGGCAGCGGGAATTGGTAATCGGTGACCGCCAGACAGGAAAGACGGCGGTATGTATCGATACCATCATTAACCAGAAGGAGTTTTACGATGCCGGTGAGCCGGTATTCTGTATATACGTGGCCGTTGGACAAAAGAACTCAACGGTTGCGAACATCGTGCGGACGTTGGAAGAGCGCGGGGCCATGCCCTACACCGTTGTGGTGGCAGCTTCTGCTGCCGACCCTGCACCCATGCAGTTTTACGCACCCATGGCCGGAGCCGCTATCGGTGAGTTCTTCCGCGACACGGGTCGTCCCGCATTAATTATCTACGATGATTTATCAAAGCAGGCAGTAGCTTACCGTGAGGTGTCACTTCTGCTTCGCCGCCCACCGGGCCGCGAAGCGTACCCTGGCGACGTGTTTTACCTGCACAGCCGTCTGTTGGAGCGTGCCGCGAAAATCAATAGCTCCGATGCCATTGCCCAAAACATGAATGACCTGCCCGATTCAATAAGGGGGCTTGTGAAGGGTGGCGGTTCGTTGACGGCGTTGCCGATCATCGAAACGCAGGCCGGTGACGTATCTGCCTACATCCCGACCAACGTAATTTCGATTACCGATGGACAGATATTCTTGGAATCAAACCTGTTCAATGCAGGCGTGCGTCCTGCAATCAACGTGGGTATTTCGGTATCCCGCGTAGGGGGTAATGCCCAAATCAAATCGATGAAGAAGGTGGCCGGTACATTGAAGCTCGACCAAGCCCAGTACCGGGAGTTGGAGGCATTCTCCAAATTCGGTTCTGACCTCGACGCGGCGACCAAGGCCGTGCTAGATAAAGGGGTGCGCAATGTGGAGATCCTCAAGCAAGGGCAGTTCGCTCCGGTGCCGGTAGAAAAGCAGGTAGCGATTATATACGCGGGTGTAAGGGGATTGTTCCGGAGCGTGCCGGTAAGTAAAGTGAAAGAATTTGAAGCTGAGTACCTACAGCAATTGGAGCAGCGCCACCCGGAAGTGTTGAAAGCCCTGAAGGAAGGGAAATTCAACGACGAGCTGACGGGCGTATTGGAGAAGGTTGCGAAAGAGCTGGCAGATAAGTATTAATAATTGGACATGAGACAGTAGATATGAGATGTTAGATATGAGACGACGACCGGACGAGTGGTGGCGGTCTAACGTCTCAAATCTAACATCTCAAATCTAGTATCAAAGAAAATGGCAAATTTAAAAGAGGTAAGGAACCGGATTACGTCGGTCACTTCCACACAGCAGATTACGAAGGCGATGAAAATGGTTTCGGCAGCGAAACTAAAACGGGCCACGAATGCTATTCTGCAATTGCGCCCTTATGCCGAGAAGCTCCGGGAAATTTTGGCCAATGTATCGGCCAGCGTGGAAAGTGGATCTTCACCTTATACGGTTGACCGTAAGCCCAACAACGTATTGATGGTGGTCGTCGCTTCCAATCGGGGATTGGCCGGTGCATTCAACGCCAACGTCATCAAGACGGCCAACCAACTTATTGCTGAGCGGTACAGCGAACAGCTCAGGGCCGGCAATGTGCACATTATCGGCATTGGAAAGCGGGCACAAGATTATTACCTTAAACGTAGCTATCAGGTAGTAGGCAACCACAATGATTTGTTTCTTGAGCTCAACTTCGAAAATACTTCCAAGATTGCCGAACGGATCATGAGCGGTTTTGCCAATGGTGAATATGACCGGGTAGAATTGGTGTATAACCGTTTCAAGAATGCGGCGGTGCAACTTCTGACGACGGAACAATTACTTCCATTGCTGCCCTCCAACGAGGTTTCTACCACGGCGGAAGCAGCCGTCGATTACATCATCGAACCTTCGAAAGAGAAGATTGTAGAGGAATTGATTCCCAAAGCGATACGCGTACAGCTGTATAAGGCGATATTGGACTCACATGCATCCGAACATGGCGCGCGGATGACGGCCATGGATAAGGCTACCGACAATGCCGGTGAATTACTCAAGTCATTGAAACTTTCTTACAATCAAGCCCGTCAGGCGGCGATCACTACCGAACTTACCGAGATCGTGAGTGGCGCTGCGGCCTTATCCAACGGTTAGGCACCTAGCGTGTAAATTGCTTACAAAAAAGGACATTTAATGTCCTTTTTTGTTTCAGGAATATCGGTCGTCTTTAAAATACCCACAAATAGGTATATGCGATTGAAAACAAATCGGCTATATTTGTGTTGTTTGTTTCGTAGCGGACGATAGCACTCTTTGGCAAGGTTATTGAGTAATTGGAATCGCAGCGTGCGCGGGAGATCAGCGTTTTTGATCATCTTAGTATTTTTTTATTGTAGCAAAAGTGGGGTGGACATCGTTTATAATGCGAATGGATAGTAGGTGCTACATTATTTGGCTTACATGAAAGAACTCATACTTCGCTTCAAAACGGTGCCTCGTTGGGCAATCCTACTCCTGGATTTACTGATACTGACCTGGTCATTCTCATTATCTTATTTTATAGCGAAGCAATTTAATTTCCACGACATTGTACGTGGGCATTTCTTCATCTATACGGCCATGTATAGCGGCATCGCCTTGCCCGTCTTTTTCTTGATGCGCATACATACGGGCTTGATCCGGTACTCGGATACACGGGATATGTTGAAGATTTTTTCCGCGATGCTCTTCACTTCGGCCGCTTACCTCATGGTGGTCTATTTGATTCTCGGACCACTGTTAGGGATCAACGATGCCCAGTTGGGTTTGGTGATGCTCATCAATTTTTTCATTGCGACTTCCCTGCTTATCATGCTGCGCATTACGGTGAAAAGTATTTACTTTATGCTGATGCGGAAGGCACAGGATGTGGATACGGTTCGGGTGTTGATTTATGGGGCCGACCAGAATGCGGTGATGGCCAAACAGGCATTGGAAAATAGCACGGAATCCAAATTCGTCATCATAGGCTTCATTGATACGAATCGGAGTAAGTTGAATAGTTATATAGAACGGAAGCGGGTTTACCACGTAAAGGACCTTCCGGCCCTGAAAGACCGGTACGCGATCGATCAGATGATTTTTGTGAAAGACCACTTGGGTAGCAGAGACAAGAAAGTCATCGTAGAGCGCTGTTTACGGCTTGGTATCAAAGTATTGACCGTTCCTCCCGCTTCGGAGTGGGTTTCCGGAAGGTTGCGGTTGCAACAGATCAAGAATCTGCGTATCGAGGATTTGTTGCAGCGGGCGCCGATTAAAATCAACAACGATAAGATATGCGATGACCTGTGTGGCAAACGGATCCTGATTACGGGGGCTGCCGGTTCCATCGGCTCGGAAATAGTCCGCCAGGTATTGCGCTACGAGCCGCAGATGCTCGTGCTTTGCGACCAAGCAGAATCACCCATGCATGAAATCCAGTTGGAGATCGAGGAGAAATTCCCGAGTAGCAACGTCGTTATTGCAGTTGCGGATATCCGCAACCTGGAGCGCATGCATCAAATCTTCAATGACTACCGACCCGAGTTGGTGTACCATGCGGCCGCATACAAGCATGTGCCGATGATGGAACGGAATCCGGGTGAAGCGGTAAGTACCAATGTGGGGGGTACGAAGAACGTCGCCGATCTATCCATCCTTTTTGGCGTGAAGAAGTTTGTGATGATATCTACGGATAAAGCCGTGAACCCAACCAATGTGATGGGGGCATCCAAACGGATTGCCGAGATATATACCCAAAGCCTTGACGGGCAGCAGTCCTTGCAATTGGTTGACGCTGCATCCGGGCGGAGTTCTACGGTAAAAGGTACGCGCTTTATCACGACCCGTTTCGGTAATGTGCTCGGGTCAAACGGGTCTGTAATTCCCCGTTTCCGGGCGCAGATTGAAAAGGGAGGCCCGTTGACGGTAACACATCCCGAAATTACGCGGTATTTCATGACCATACCCGAGGCCGTGCAGCTGGTATTGGAGGCTGGCACGATGGGGAAAGGTGGCGAGATTTATGTGTTTGACATGGGCAAGCCGGTTAAGATTGTTGATCTGGCCCGGAAAATGATCCAGCTTGCCGGTTTGAAACCAGATACAGATGTAGAAATCATCTATACCGGTTTGAGAAGCGGCGAGAAGCTTTATGAGGAGCTGTTGAACGACGGCGAGAAGGTATTGCCCACGCATCACAGCAAGATTCATATCGCCCGTGTTAGCCCTGTCGACTACGACTACGCAAAGCGGTCCATCTATGAGTTGGTCGCGTTGAATGAACGGAAGAACAGCAGCGGGGTTGTTCGGAAGATGAAGGAAATCGTTCCGGAGTTTGTCAGTAAGAATTCACCCTTCGAAGCGCTGGATTCGGTAAGTTAAGTTACCATCTGATTAGCGCGCTTGCCCAAGTGAATCCGGAGCCGAATGCGGCCAGGCAGATCAGGTCACCGGGTTTGATTTTTCCCGCTTCCCACGCTTCACAAAGCGCAATAGGAATAGAAGCCGCCGTGGTATTGCCATATTTTTGGATGTTGTTGAAAACCTGGCTGTCCGATAATCCCAATAATTTCTGGACGTATTGGCTGATCCGTAAATTCGCTTGGTGGGGCACGAGTAAATCGATATCTTTTTCCGAAAGACCATTGGCCGCGAGCGCTTCTTTAATGACCTCGGGAAATTTGACCACGGCCTTCTTGAAGACTGCGGGCCCATCCATATAGGGCAGGGCTGCACCGTTTTCCAACTGCTCGGTCGTCAGGAAAAGCCCTCCCAGTTCCTGCTCGGGGAAAGGCGTTGCATCGTTCAGCCATTTATTCGCGTGGGCACCGGGGTAATACATTGCCAACAATTCAGCATCCGCACCATCGCTGTGCAGGTGCGTGCTGAGGATGCCTTTCCCTGTTTCTTGGGTGGGCTGCAACACCACGGCGCCGGCACCGTCGCCAAAAATCACCGACACGTTACGGCTGCGGGTCTCGAAGTCCATCGCGAATGAATGTTTTTCGCTGCCCACCACGAGGATATTTTTATACATACCCGTTTTTATAAACTGGTCGGCTACCGATAGGGCATATACAAATCCCGAACATTGGTTGCGGACATCCAGCGCGCCGACCTCACGCATACCCATTTCGCGCTGCAGCAATACCCCGCAACCGGGGAAATAGTAATCGGGGCTCAACGTGGCAAAGACGATAAAATCGATCTCCTGCGCCGTGGTGCCAGCACGTTGAATGGCTACCTTTGCAGCTTCGATGGCCATGGTCGTGGTGGTCTCTCCATGGCGGTTGGCAAACCGACGCGCTTCGATGCCTGTCCGCTCCCTGATCCATTCGTCGCTCGTGTCCATGAAACGGGTTAAATCCGTATTGGTATATACATTTTGTGGGACGTAAAATCCAACACCCGCTATCTTCGATTGATACATATAAGCCTATCTTAAACCCCTGTTCTTTGATACAATTGTACGGAAATTTTATAAAAAGACGTAACTTTGTATCATGACGGTCGAAACGCAGGAAGAAACCTTTACACTAGATCAGATACTGGCCGCTGTCACTCCGGGCCATCGCCTGATCCTCTGGAATGACGATACCAACACCTTTGACCACGTAATCAACTGTCTGGTCAAGCACCTCCAGTATACAGCGACCGAAGCCGAGGATATTGCTTGGAAGGTCCATAATGAGGGGAAATGCGCGGTGTTGGAAGGAAGTTACACCGAGGTGGAGGTGTATCGGAAAATACTTAAATCCGAGGGTCTCACGGTAAGCGTGGAGTAATACGCGACTGTCAAGGTAACAATGTAAGCGAAGCAACCCCCCAGCTGTAATAAAGCGGTTACCATCAATAGCAGATTGCGATAAAAGCACAATCTTTGCGGCCGTTATACAGGTGCTATATTAAAGATAAGAACAAACAGATGAACGCTTCATGCAGGATGAGGGAGATTAGGTATATTGTTTTATTGCTGGCTTTCGCATGGCCTGCCGTCGTGTCTGCACAACAGACATCCGGCACGCTATCCGCGGTAGTTATTGATGAGGTATCCAAGGAGCCTGTTGGCTTCGCCAGTGCGGCAATCCTTACGCAGGCATCCAAATCATATGTGGATGGGGTGCAAACCCTGGATGATGGGAAAATTCGGTTCAACGATGTCAAACCCGGTGTCTATGCCATTCGTATTACCTACGTCGGTTATGAAAATTACCTGCAAGAGCATGTGACGGTCGACGCAGGTCAACACGTCGATCTGGGCAACATTCTATTGAAACCCTCGGGCGAACTGCTCGAAGAGGTTGTGGTAGAAGGGACCCCTCCTGCCATGCAAATAGGTATAGACCGTAAGATATTTAATGTGGCCCAAAGTACGTTGAGTGTAGGTGGAACCGCAACCGATTTGCTAGGCAACGTACCTTCGCTGCAGGTAGATATGGATGGTACGGTCAGTCTGCGCGGATCCAGCAGTGTGCGGATTCAGATCAATGGCCGCGAGTCGGCACTGGCAGGAAGCGATGTGACGCAATTCCTGCAATCGTTGCCCGCCAACGCGGTGGAACGGATTGAGGTTGTGACCAACCCGTCATCGAAATACGATGCCGAGGGGCAATCGGGCATTATCAATATCGTATTGAAAAAAAACACGTACCTGGGTTTCAATGGTTCGGTCAACGTTTCGGGTGGGTCTTATGACAATTACATGGCCGGCCTGAACCTCAATTTCCGCAACCGGAACTTCAATTACTACGGTGGCTATACGTTCAACCGCCGGAACATGGTGGGGGATGGTGTAAACAACACCGAGCTACTTAGCAACAACAGCCAAACCAACAATATAAGTGAAAGTGCACGGCTTGGGCTCAATCACAGCGTGCAGCTGGGCTTGGATTACTACCTCGGTGAGAAGACGCTCATTGGGCTGGCGGGTAATCTCAGTTTACGTGGCAATGACCGTAACGAAGACTTGTTGTACCAGTACTTCAACCACCCGCAACTATCGGGTAATAGCAATAGATATTCCCGCCAAGATGAAGACGACCTAGGATACGAAGTTACATTGGATGTAAAGCGTACTTTTGGGCGCGAAGGGGAGGAGTTACTGGCCAACGTTGCCTATGGATACGATGGTGAAGAGGGGGTAAATAGGTTTAATCAAGACTATACAACGCCCCCTGCGGAGATGTATGAGCGGATGCGTATAAACGATACCGAAGAAAAAGGTCGCAATATCAATATTCAGTTGGACTATGTACGGCCATTTGGCGACAACCATAAATTTGAGGCAGGTTATCGGACCACCGTACGCGGTAGTTTAGAGCATCAATACTCACAAGTGGATTCTACCGATGGCCTGCGGCCGGATTATCGGGTAAGTAATGATTTTGATATGACCAGCAGTGTCCACGCACTGTATGCCAACTACCAGAATAAATTAACGGATAAATTGGGGTACCAAGTTGGCCTCCGCGCCGAACAAGCCTACCTCGACACCGAGTTGGGACTGCTCACGCCGGGGTTGCCTGAGAGTGAACGTACAACGACTGGCCGGCTGGATTACTTCCGTGTGTACCCCAGCGTATTTCTAACACAGGAGTTTGGTGACCAGAACCAACTCCAACTGAGTTATACCCGCCGGGTAAGCAGGCCACGGGGGTGGCAGGTCAATCCTTTTGTAGACGTGTCAGACAACCTGAACCACCGGCAAGGAAATCCCAACCTGCTCCCGGAAGACATCCATTCATTCGAACTGGGTTATACGAAAACGTGGCCATCGCTCTTGGTCACCTCGTCGGTGTACCACCGTATCGTAAATGATGTTACGCAACCCATTATCCAAGAAGTGGATGAAAATACCGGCGTCACCTTGATGCAATGGCAGAACCTCAGCCGGAATGAATCGACCGGACTGGAGTTGATTTCGCGGGTCGATTTATCCAAGAAATGGGATGTGATGGCCAACGTAAATGCATTTCACACACGTTTCCAGGGAAGTGAGGAATTTGGGGTAGCGGGATCCGAAGGCTTCAGCTGGGATGGCAATGTAATGACCAACTATCGGTTTACACCCATATTTTCGATGCAGGCCAAGTTCGATTACCGTGCGCCGCGTATCATGGCGCAGGGAAAGATGATTGAAAATTATGTCATCGACGCAGGATTGAAGCTCGACGTGCTGAACCGCAAAGGTAGCATCACGTTCAATGCACGCGATTTGCTGAACCAGCGCCGATTCGGTGGCTTTACCACGAGCAATGGCGTTCACCGCTATTTCGAACATCGGTGGATGCGGCGGTCGTTCATGCTCTCGTTCAACTACCGCTTCGGTGACCAGCGTCTTAAACGTGAGGAACGCAAGCGTAATGAAGGTATGCAGGACTTCGGCGGCGGTGAAGGTGAGCAGCAGTTTTAAAACAGCTGTTTGAGTGCCGCCAGCGTGCTGACGCTCTGTTTGACGTCTGACGGTACCTCTGCATTATTGGGGTTGAAATAGATGGCATCCATGCCCACATTCTGGGCTCCCCGGATGTCCGCATCCAAGCTATCCCCAACCATCACGCTGTCCGCCACGGTGGTATTGGCATTGCTAACCGCATGGTGGAAGATTTGCGGGTGTGGTTTATGGAAACCCACCATCTCGGATATCACAATCGTTCGAAAGTATTTTTTCAGGTCGCACGTGGTGATTTTGGTCTCCGAAGCATCGCCAAATCCGTTGGAGATGAGGTGCAGCGTATATTTCTCTTGCAGGTAAGCAAGCGTTTCATGTGCATGCGGGAAAAGGTTTGTTTTCTGGGGGCATAAGCGGAGGTAATCTTCCTCAAAAGCCGGCGGAAACCACTTCGGGTCGATACCAAATTCGCTGAAAGTGTCGGCAAACCGGGCTTCGCGTAGGGCGGCCTTCGTAATTTTGCCGTGGTGGTAGAGTGCCCATAGGCGGTGGTTATTCCGATTGTACGTGTCGATAAACACGGTAGCAGACTCAATGCCTAAGTTGTGGAAACGATAGGTTTCAAAAAGTTCTGTCAACGTTTCTGACGCATTCTTTTCGAAATCCCAGATGGTATGGTCCAAATCGAAGAAGATGTCTGTCTTGCCTGTACGTTGCATCGGGCAAAGATAGCGATTCTACTGCATATGGAGGCTCCGTAGTTGCTTGCGTATGTAGTTGCCCGCAGGCGTGAGCTGTTGCGCCGTCCATTTACCCGAAGTGAGAGCGCCGGGGGCAAGTATGGCCGTGGTCTCGGCCTTATCGGTGATGTTCCAATTGGCCCAGCTGAGCTGGTGTTTTTCCATCCAGTCCATCCACTGTTCAGTTTTTTCTCTGTCAAACACGCCGTCGCCATTTGACTCGCCGACACCCCATTCCGTGATAAACAAGGGAAGTCCTTTGGCCAGTGCCGTTTCGGCCTTCCGCCGCAGGTTATCTTGGTGGTTGGGGTCGCTGGCGTAGAAATGGAAAGAGTAGGCAATGTGGTCATAGCCGGTAATGGGGTCGTTTGCCGTTACATCCACATCTTGGTCCCAATGGGGGCTGCCCACGATGATGAGGTTATCGGGGTCGTGTTTCCGGATTTCGTCGATAACGGCGATGGAGTAATCTTTGATCGTAGGCCATGGGTGCCGCTCCGGCTCGTTCCAGATTTCGTAGATGATATTGGGTGTACCCGCATACCGCTTGGCCATTTCGGCAAAGAAGGTTTTCGCCTGCTCAATGTTCTTGTCCGCATGATGGTCGTGCCAATCAATGATCACATACACGCCCCGCTCGATTCCACGGTCGGCGATTTGCCTAATCAATGCCGCTTGCTCCTCGGGGTGTTGTAAGTAGCCACCATCCGGCTCGATGGCCATGGAGAGCCGGATAAGCGAAACATGGAAGTCATCAACCAGCCAATCGACCACCGCATGGTTATAGTATTTCCGTCCTTCCCATATGCTCCAGGAGAAACTCATGCCCCGTAATTGGGGCGGCACTCCATGTTGGTTGACGATGCGATTGCCCACGGTTTGTAGGATGCCATGTTTTGCGATGGGCGTGGTTGTCGGTGCTTCCTGGCCGTCGGCTCGGCACGCGCAAACGGTTACGCACAGTGTCAGGGAGATGAGGGTATATAGCGTTTTCATGTTAAGGTAGTTGATACATATTCGGCATTTCATCGGCGAAATAAATGTAATCATTGTTTTTGAATGAAAGGAAGTCCACTTCCGCCGGATGGCCTTTGTAGGGTGTCCAGAAACTGTCTTTACGGCTTGCCCATACCAATACATAGGAAAGCCGGACCGGTTGGTGTTGAAGCGCCTTGAGCAATACCGCGGTGTACCAATTGGCTTGGCCCAGATTCGAAAGTCCCGTTTCAGTAAGAGCAGCTGCCTTCTGGTGCTGCACGGCATAGTCGGATACAATTTTCATTTTTTGGGCGGCGGCGCTTACGGTCGCACCGGCTTGTAAATCGCCATAGTTATCCATGCCTACCAAGTCTACATAATCATCGCCCGGGTAGCGCTCCAGGTATTGCGCTTCGGTGTTGAAATTCCTGTCGGGCGACCACGCATACAAGAAGTTACGTACGCCCAATTCATCCCGAAGATATTCGACGGTGAACTGGTACAGTTGCTTGTATTCCGTTACGGTGCAGTGTGCCTTACCCCACCAAAACCAATCGCCGTCAAATTCGTGGAATGGCCTGAAGATGACCGGTACCAGTTTGCCGTCGGTGCCTATCAACGACTTCGCGTATGCCGCAATGGTTTCCAAGGAGGTCTTGTATACCTCATGATGGTCTCCTCCCGGCAATATCCTGCTAACGGCCTTCACCGGCGAATCGCTCCAATAGAAGTTCCCTTTCGATACAGGGTTGCCGTAATGCCAGCTATAGGTGTTGATTCCACCACGGTCGTAAGCCTCGATGGTCAACTGGCGGGCAATGTCCCGTTCGTAGGCAAACCAGCTGTGCCCAGGCTCGAAGAATCCAGCGATGTGGTTGAAATCATGGCCATACACTGCGGGGTAAGCGCCCGTTACCGTTTTTACATCCGACTTTTCGGTTGCCACGGTAGGAAGATGTTGCTCGTTTGCCCATTCCATCCCGTCCCCGTCGACTCCGCGCTTGGTCGCGTCCTGATGGCCGAACAGGATATGTTCTTCGGCTACCCGCTTCAGGTTATAGAAGAGTGCTGCGGTTTCATCGCTTGCATCCTTGTCAACCAACTCAAGCTTGATGTCAGCGAGTGTAGTCGGGCCGTCTTCTTTCGGAGCCTCCTGTTCCTCCTTTTCGTCGATTTTATTTTCCACGGGGGCTTTGCTGCAAGCTGTTCCGGTAAGGAACAGCCAGCAAAGCCCGATACCATATAAGTGAAAGCGGTTTTTCACGCTATATGTTGATTTATCTTAAACCTACGTGGTCCATATATACGGTCCCAGACCAACCTGTTTCCTGAAAGACAAGTTCGGTCATGGTTGCCGGATTACCCAATTCCGTCAACGGTAATTTATATTCTACCCATTCGCCTTCCGTAATGGTGATGACATAGGCGGAACTCCCATTTGTGGTCAGGTTGATGGTTTTCCCCCCGGTGCCCGGGGTGCCGAAAATGGAAAAAGCGATTTCCTGGTAGCCTGCGGTGTTCACACTGAAATTAGCAAACTTCAATGCGCCCCAAGAACCTTGGTAACTCACTTTAATGGCAGCATTCCCATCCCGGACATTTTCTGAGTTGTTGAAGTCCACCGTGCTTCCCCAACCCCAATTTTGGGCGCTGTTTTCCAGCTGGTCTATGTATAACGGATAAGCAAGCGGGTCAGGAGCAACCGGGTCGCCAACAAACGTCAGGATGTCCTCGCTTTCCACGGCGATTTTTGAAAAGGCCACAATCGAAAGGGTACCACGTGTCGCTTCCTCAGGGATTGCGATGACCAGTTCGGTTTCCGACCGGCTCACGAAGTCCATAATCGTATCGGCAACCCCTTTTAATACGATTCCTTTAACGAGGTCGAGGTCTGCGCCGCTTACGGTGAGGTTCGCCCCGCGGTCCACGGGGTTGGGAGAGAAACCCGTTATCGAGGGAAGGGTAACTTCCAGTTGATCTTCCAATTCGATGGTTAGGGGTTCTGTACCGCCCGTGAGCACCGTCAGCGATCCCGATTGGGCGTTCATAGGCACGGTAACCACCAGTTCGGTCAGCGACTGGCTGACAAATTCGGTGACGGGAAGCTCATCGGCAAAAACTATCGACGTTACCCAATTGAGATATTCCCCTTGAAACGTGATCTGCTCGCCCGGTTTTGCCGAGGTGGTGAAATCGGTGATGACCACAGGAACTTCCAGATTGAGCGGTGATTTCGACGTGATATCCCCTTCCGATGTTTTTAATGTGATGATACCCCGTTCCGCTTGTTCAGGGACCGTGACAACAATTAATTCGGACGTCTGTTCAACAAAGTTAGTACTCTGAATGCTTGCTCCTACGAACTCAATGGCCGTTACTTTATCCAAGTTATTGCCGATAATCCGCATTTGCTCGCCATGTTGTATGCCGGCAGGGCCGAAACTGAGTAATTCCACGGCAGAAGAAAGCGCTTCTTTTTTCTCACAGGAGAGTGTAATGAACAGGAACGTACCTGCCAATGCAGCAAATACAAGCCTGATGGGAAATTTCTTCGGGTTCATTATCTTCGTGTTTTAGGTGTCATTTGCTTTTGTTTTCGTCGATTTTCGGTACAATCCGGAAATTGTCAAATGCGATGTCACAGTCCAGATCGCCTGGGCCATGAATCAGTATCCGCGTCCAATAACCATCGGGATTGACTACCGGAGTAACGCCCAGGTCCTTGTAGCTCTGCATCACCACCTCATATGGAATGGCCACAGTCTGCCATTTCCCACCTGTATTGAACGGGGGCGCCCATTGGTAGGCATCGTTCACTTCACTAGGAAGACCAAAGTTGAATTTGATCATGTTGTTGTTGTAGGGCTTCAATGTGTTGACCTCGAATTTAAGGTAATAATTTTCCGGCTTGAGGATCGCTTCATCCGGGATGTTTTTACTGATGTCGCCCATGGCACTGGCGGGGCCGCCCGCAACTTCCGTCCATGCCCACCCGGAGATGGCGCGGGTTATCCGGATATAGTTACCATTGATGGCGGGCGGGTCGCCTGCACCTGGATTGCTGACCACGAAAGCGGCATTCCACCAACCGGTGAACGGGTCGCTGCTGAGGATGATGTTCCTACCATCCCTAAACCAGAAATCGGATGGTGTTCGGCCGAAATTGGTTTCGACGGTGATCGGTCCCGGCTGTGCCCCTTCGGGGATCCGTACTTCGAGCAGGTCGTCTTCCACGGAAACCAATTCGCCCACAGCCCCGCCGGTAAAGGTGACGGTAAGCGGCTCATAAAAATAGTTGCCCCGGATGGTGGCTACTTCGCCTGCGAGGGCGTATTCGTTGTTGATGGAGTTGACGAACGGTTCGCTGATCTGTACTTCAAATTCGTGCTCCAGCGTATTGCCGTTTGCAAAAACGATACGCATTTGGTTGGTGATGTCCAATGGGACCAAACTCGGTACGCTAACCAGTATGCTCGTGTTGGTGATATACGTGGTGGTCAATACGGCCTGCCGGTCATTGAACCAGATTTCGCGTGCGCCACCGAGGTTCTCACCTATGATAGCAATGAGGTTACCTTGGCCCGCACCAATTAATAGTGAATCGGCAGACAAGGGGTCCGTGATCCGTACATACCGGATTCTTGGATCGCCGTTATTCGGAAGGTCGGCTTCTGAACACGATGTATAACTTCCCACCGTCGCTATCGCGATGGCTAGGAACAGTATGGGGGTGAATATCGATTTCATTTTAGTTCGGTTTTATCAGTCGCTATTTGTTGAAATAATCCACCGGTGGCTTCCGTAAATTGGGTGCCTGACTTAATTCCGCGGTGGGTATAGGCAGGAGGAAGTTGCCCGAATTGGCGTCAATGCCCCTGGTGTCGACGTCTACCCAAGGTGTTTTCGTGAAGGTCCACGAGGTGGGGTTCGGGAATTGGTCGGGTTCAGCAAAAAACTTCTCACGGTCCTGGCCATTCAGTATTTCATATGCTTTGGCAGGATTGTAATAATGCAGGCTCACCAGATCATACCAGGCCATGCCTTCCATGGCAAATTCGATGAAGCGTTCCTTGAAAATCACATCCAGCGTGAGCGGGTCTTCAAAGGGGGGCAACCCGGACCGTGTGTGTACCTTATTGAAGTATTCGAGTGCGGTAGCATCCGTGGTGGAGGCGCCATTACCCAGTACGGCTTCGGCATAGATGAGGTAAATTTCGGCCAGTCGTTGCATGTACGTGTCATGCCCGTAGTTTTGGGAAGCGGCTTGGCCTCCTACGTCATCCGCTTTGCCGGTGACATATTTCTTGATGGATGCGAAATTGACATCGGTGCCGGTAAACGGAAATACAAGTTCCTGCGAGCCGCCGGGAATGGTCTGTGTAATTTCGGGGTAGTGCGCACCGGGCAGCATGAAGGTAGCCTTAAGCCGCTGATCCAACGTGCGCCCCTCCATACCGGTTTCAGTAGGTGTGATGCCATCATAGAGTGACAGCATCCACCAAGTAGCCCCTTTGTCGCCGCCCCAGCCATCGCCGTTGGCGATATCGCCGCTATAAGCGAGGTACGCCGGAGTCGAATTTTGTGTGCCCCATGCACCGGGCGCGAATGCCCATTGCAGCGAAAACAGGGACTCCGCGTTATTATCGTAAGGAAACAAGAACAGGTCGGCATAGTTTGTCAGTAAGGAGGCCCCACTGAGGTTGATGACCCGTTCGGCATAGTATTTTGCACTATCGAGGAAGACCTGGTCGCGCGTACCGCCGCCGCCCGAAGCGACACCGGCGCGGTTGAGGTAAAAGCGGGCCAGCATCCCTTCGGCCGACCATTTGGTGAGCCGCCCGGGGCGAATGGGTTCTTCGGGCAGGTCTTCTGCCGCAGCCCGCATCTCATTGGTAATGAATTTCCATACACTTTCCGGCGTATTCCGTTGGACAGTGGTGTCCGAGAGGAGCGTGAGGTTGTTTTCGATAATCGGTACAGCCCCCCAGTTCATCACCAGGAAACGGTAGGCAAGTGCCCGCATAAACCGCGCCTCGGCAATAGCGAGCCGCTTGACGGTCGGTGAGACAGCGGATCCTGCGTACGTATTGATGTTTTGGATAGCCAAATTGGCTTGGCCCACCACGATGAAGAATGAACGCCATGCCGCGCCATTATCGGGGTTATCCCCGGTGGTGTTGAAAAGGACGTTTCCCCGGTCATTATACGCTGAATACGCCGTTCCAGCGCGGAAGTCGCCCAAATTGTAGGATGCTTTATCGTTATAATCAAACCACACTTTGCTATAGAGCAGTGCCGTGGCTGCAAGTACCTGGTCGTCGGTTTGATAGAAGTTGGCATCCACGATTGCGTCCGTAGGGGGCTTTTCGAGAAAACCCTTGTTGCAGGCGGAAAAGGCCAATAAGACGGTGATTAATGTTGCGCCGATAGGAATATGTTTCGTAATTGTCATGATCGTCGTATTTAAAAACTTAATCCTAAACTGAATGAATAGATGGGAGTGAGCGGGTAGCGACCGAAATCCAAGCCGATCGCTTGGTTTACGTTACTGGCATCCCGCCCGATATAGGCACCTACTTCGGGGTCGAATCCCGAGTACCGGGTAAACGTTGCCACGTTCTGTGCGCTAAATGACACCCGTACGCTTTGCAGTACTTTTTGCCTGGCGAGTAACGACGGCGGCAGGTTGTAGCCGAGGGTAATGTTCTTGATGCGGATGTAAGAGCCATCTTCCACCCATTTGTCGGTGTGGCGCTCATAATTCCCATTGGGCCCGTGTGAAATCCGTGCCACATCGGTACCGGGGTTTTCTAGCCGAACCACGCCATCGTCACCCGCGATGGGCCGTGCATACTCCATGGCGTGTATCATCAGGTTCCGGCTTAGGTTGATGTTGTTCGGGTTTGAGTTTACCCGGGCAATGTAGTTATAGATGTCGTTTCCGAAAGCACCGGTGAACAGGATGCTTAGGTCGACGCCTTTATAGCTGAACGAATTGGTAAAGCCTGCAAAGAATTTGGGGTATGGGTTGCCGATGTAAGTTTGGTCGTACACGTCGATGATACCATCCGGGGTGCCGTTGGGGCCGCTGATGTCTTTGAATTTGACATCGCCCACCCAAATGTTGGCTTCGTTGGTGGGCATCCGGTTGCCGTTGTTATCGGCCGGTACGGCACTGTCGTTGATTTCTTCCACCGATTGGAAGATGCCTTCTTCGATATAGCCGAGGAATTGCCAAGGGGCTATGCCCACCACGGATTGCTGTGTCCAATTATCCAGCCACCAGGATGTGCGGTTGATCTGGGCAGCGTCGGAATAGAATTTTTCGATCGTTGTTTTGAATCCGGAGATGTTGAAGTTGGTCTCCCAGGTGAATTGTTCATTCCTAATGTTCGTGGTGTTGAGCGTGATCCCCCATCCTTTATTCTGCAGCGACCCGATATTCACCTGCGGGGCCGCTACCGCGCCGGTGCCGTTGGTGCCCATATACCAGGGCAGCGGGTTTTCCATCAACAGGTTATCGGTGTTTTTGATGTAATAGTCGGCCTCGAGCTGAATACGGTTTTGCAGGAAGCCTATATTCAAGCCGTAATTGTAGGTGAGTGTCTCTTCCCATTGTAATCCCGGATTATTATACCGGCTAGGTAGGAAGCCCGTGCCGGTGGGTGTGGCCCCCGGTTGCATGGGCGAGTAAATGTATCCGCTGCCGCCTTGGTTTCCCGTGGTCCCGGTTTCAAACCGCAATTTCAGTTCGCTGATGGCGGGGATATTGAAAAATGGTTCTTGGGATACGCGCCAAGCTGCCGATACCGACGGAAATACGCCCCATTTATTTTCCTGTCCAAAATTTACGGAACCGTCGCTCCGGATGGTGGCCGAAACGATATACCGGTCGGCATAGTTGTAGTTAACCCTACCCAGGTAGGATTCCATCGCCCATTTACCGGAGCCGCCGTTGGCTAATGACGTCAAGGGATCCCCTGCTTCCAAGTCGAGGATGTCATTGGTAAGGAACCCTGTACGCCTACCGCCGAGGTTCTTCCAGGTGGATTCCTGTGCCTCATGGGTAACCATTACGTTCAGGTGGTGATTGCCGAACTGCTTGTTGTATTCTAACAGTTGATTCCAATTCCAATAGGTATTGAGGTTGGCGCGGCTTTGCAACGAAGCCGTGGCATTTTCGGCCCAGCCGATTTTATAAACGGGGATGTAATACGACGAGTTGGAAAAACCGAAGTTGGTATTGAAGGACGACCTGAATTGGAGCCCTTCCATCAGGTTGATCCCCAGATTGATGCCCCCGATAAATTGCCGCCTAACCAGGTTATTGGTTGTGAGGCTAGCGATGGCAAGGGGATTTACGGGAGCAAAATTATTGGCCCCGTTATTTTCATCGCCGCCGCCCCATGAACCGTCGAGGTTCTTAACGGGGATTTGCGGTGTCAATCGCAAGGCATTGGATATGATGTTTTCCTGGCTCGTCGTGAGGTTTTCATCCGTTTGGCTGAAACTGAGGTTGGTGCCTATGGAAAACCAGTCCCGGGGTTTCGTATCTACGTTGAGGCGGGTGCCGTACCGGTCGAACCCGGATCCTGCTGCAATGCCTTTTTGGTTGAGGTATTCGCCCGAGAGGTAATACGTGGTTTTATCATTTCCACCGCTAAGGCTCAACTGATGTTTGTGCATGGGCGCATTGTTGAACAACTCCCCTTGCCAGTCGGTACCTTTTCCCAACAGGGAAGGGTCAAGAAATTCTAGCGGCGTTTCGCCTCCCGCTATTTCGTGGTACTCGCCTACCATCTGCGCATATTGCCGCAGGTTCATCACTTCCATCCGGGGTGGGGCCGTCTGGACGGTATACTGGACACCGTAATCGATCTTCGTTTGGCCCGCTTTGCCACGCTTGGTAGTAATCAGTAGTACACCGTTGGTGGCTCTCGAACCGTAGATGGCGGTAGCCGAGGGTCCTTGGAGTACTTGGATATCCTCGATGTCGGCTGGATTAAGCCCCGCCAGCGGATTGGAAGAGCTCTGCTCGCCGAAAGATACCGCCTGACCGGCAATTTGTACGCCATCAATTACATACAGAGGCTCATTGGTACCGTTGATGGAGTTTATACCCCTGATGTTTACCGATATCCCACCGCCCGGCTGACCCGAGTTCTGGGTGATATAAACGCCGGCGGCACGTCCCTGGATGGCTTGTTCGATGGTGGTATTTATCGTTTTCCCGATATCATCGGCTGTTACCGTGGTCTGTGCACTAGTGAGATTACCGCGCTTATTGGTACCGTATCCGACTACGACAACTTCTTCTAGCGAGGAGGTTGCACTCGACAATGCTACGTTGATAATGCTGCGGTTGCCAACGGGTTCTTCCAACGTTTGCATGCCTAAATACGAAAATACGAGAACAGCATTGTCCGAGGGTACTGTCATCCGGTAGCTGCCGTCGGCCGCCGTGGATGTGGATTGCGATTGGCCCTTCACGCTGACGGAAACTCCGGATAGCGTCGCTCCGGACTCATCCGTTACATTTCCGCTTACTTGTCGCTGCGTGTTGCCTTGCCCGGCTACGAGCTTTGCGATAGCTAACATCACGAAAAGCAATCCTGCATTTTTTAATAAATGTGGAATCATAAGGTTAAAAATTGGTGGTTAACACTACTATCAAATATAGGCTGATTTTTGCTGTACTATTAATACTATTTTTGCCTATTGTTGTGAAAAATGGACAGTGATGTTTCCGTGTTTCACTGGTTTTCTTGTAAAAGATACACTTCATGGAATTTGGATTAAACAAGTTGTTCGTGTCATTGTAATTTATGTGGATCGTTGTGCGGTCTCGATGTTTATATCTATGTAATGGCGAGCAAATGGATCATCTGTAGGCAACAGCGGCTGTTGTGGTAAGGGCATTTCCAAAATCCGGCTTTGTCTTCGTGCGCCATTATGTGCCCGTTTTCATCCCTGCCCCAATACCACTCGCCGTTTTGATGGTCGATGAGGTTCTCCTTGGTGTATTGCCATACCCGCGACGCAATTGCCATGTATTTGCTGTCGCCAGCCAATAGCCCGGCGCGGTAGAAACCGACCAAAGCCTCTGCTTCTACCCACCAATGTTTCTCGGCAACCAATGTATTGGTAGCGGCACTGAATTCATAGAGCAAGGCACCCGATTGGTCTACCCACTTCGCGCTGGTGGCAGCCAAGCGCAAGGATAGTGTACGTACGGTATCGCTGAGTTGTCCATCGTCAACGGCGCGTGCCGCTTCGCAGAGCAGCCACGATGCCTCTATTTCGTGGCCGAACGAACGGAGGGATGATTTGGTTTGCCAATACTCATCAAAAAACAGGGAGAGGTGGCCATGGGGGTTGATAAAATGCTTTTCGAACAGTTCGAGTATGGCAATAATCCGTTGTTTCAGGGCATCATTTGGCCATATTTCATACAAACCCGTGTAGGCCTCTAATATGTGGAGGTGTGTATTCAGGGTTTTCTTTTCGTTGTCGTCTTTTTCACTAAGGCTCAGGTGTGCGGTGGGCGACCAATTCCTGGCAAGGGCCTCTATATATCCGCCATGGCGGGTATCCCAGCTGTATTTTTCAATGGCTTGGTACAGCGTTTTGGCAAGAGCTAGTACTGTACCGTCGTTATTGACTTTATAGTACGCTGCTAACCCGTAAATGGTAAAGGCCATGCCGTAAATCTGTTTGCGGCTGTCGGCCGGACTTCCATCGGGGTATACCGACCAGTATACGCCGCCGTACTCGGCGTCGATGAAATGTCGTTGGATGTATTGATAGGCAGCGTCTGCCAACTCCAGGTATCGGGGTGTGCGGGTATGGCGGTATCCTGCCGAAAAGGCCCACAAGATACGGGCATACATTACGGAACCCGAAACGGCGAGCGGATAAGGTGTGTCGGTATGGTCCACCTTCGGGTAAAAGCGGGCATTGGCACTGTCAAAAGCGGTGCTAGCCCAATAGTCCAATATGCGTTTGAGTTCACACTCAAATTCACTGACCTTCCAACCGTGTGGCTTTGCCGTGTTCAATATGTTCATTTTTCTGGGTGAGTCTTCTTATGTTGTCTACGGATCGCGCTGAAATGAACCCGTCTTCGGGTGTGTTTTTCACATAGTCGACCAGTTGTTCAATGGAGCTCGTTGCTACATGCATGCGTGTGTCTGATGATGCGTAGTAGATGTAAACGCGATCATCATCTACGATCCAACCGTTGCAAAACACAACATTAGAAACGTCGCCGATGCGTTCATCGCCCTCCGGTGCCAAAAAATAGCCGCCAGGCTTATGGATGATTTGTGAAACATCGTCAAGGGCTGTCATAAACAGATACAGCACATACCTTAGCCCCGCGGCTGTGTGGCGCACGCCGTGTGCCAAGTGTAGCCACCCCATGGGGGTCTTCAGCGGTGCAGGACCTTGGCCATTCTTAGCTTCGTATATGGTATGGTACTTCTTTGCATCGATAATGTGTTCGTCGTGTACTGCGGCATTTTCCATGCTGTCCGTTAGCGCAAATGCTATCCCGCCGCCCTTGCCGGTTTCGATGAAACCGTCCTGTGGACGGGTGTATAAGGCATATTTGCCATTTACAAACTCGGGGTGCAGCACGACATTGCGCTGTTGCGGTGAGTTTGTTTTCAGGTCTGGCAAGCGCTCCCAATGTTCCATATCCCGCGTGCGGATGATGCCGCACTGGGCAATGGCGGCAGATTGGTCGGCTTCGGGTGCGTCGGGGTTGCGGCGTTCGGTACAGAATAGGCCGTACACCCACCCATCCTCGTGGTGCGTAAGCCGTATATCGTATACGTTGGTGTCCGGATCGCCGAATTGGGGGATACTGATGGGATATTTACGGAACCGGAAATTGTCGATTCCATTGGGGCTTTCCGCGATGGCAAAGAACGATTTGCGGTCGGAAGCCTCTACACGTACCATCAGTAGGTACCGTCCTTGCCACTTGATGGCCCCTGCGTTGAATGTGGCATTGATGCCGATGCGCTGCATGAGGAATGGGTTTGCCAGGTGATCGAAATCATACTGCCATTCCAACGGCGCATGCGCTGCCGTGAGGACGGGGTACTTGAATCGGGTGTATATCCCATTGTCCGGCCATATGGCTTCGTTTTTCCTGCCAACGAGTTCCCCATGCTTATTCACGAGGGCTACCCTTTTTGCTTCGAAATCAGTTATTGATAATGACACGATCTTGTTTTGAACTTATTAATTTTCCAGTTTATTCCACCAAGTTTTCTTCAGGGTAATAGCTATAACGGCCAAAAGGGCTACGGTAACCCATAGTTCGGTTTCCATTTTCAGTACCAAATACATGGGCAAAATGGTGAGGCACAGCTGCCCGATGATGCCAAGCACCACGTTGAACAGATCCCTGCCGAGGTTCTTGTTAGGTATAAATGCGGGGTCTTCCGCGAGTACCATCAGCCGGACGGGTTTCCAGAAACCCCATGGCTTAACCGTGCGGTAAAATTCCTTCAGCACTTCGATATCGGTGGGTTTGGTACATAGCGACCCGATGATCGACCCTGCCAGCGACAAGGCAAAAAGTAGCGGGAAGTAATAGAGGTCCAGGAAGTCGAACAGCAACGGGAATACCAATGCAGGTAGAATGCCCGCTAGCATACCCCAGAAGAAGCCTGAAGCGTTGAACCGCCACCAGTACCATTTCAGCATGTTGGCAGCGATGTACCCGCCATACAATGCCGATACAATCCATTGCAGTACGCTATTTACGTCTTCCGCAAAAAAGCCTAGTGAAATGCCGATAACGGCAATGCCGACGCCGGCGATGTAATTGGTGTTGCGGATGGCCCGGTTCGAGGCGTCGGGTTTGAGGTATTTGAGGTAAATATCGTTGGTAAAGTAAGCTTGCGCCGCATTCAAGGTGCCTGCGAACGTGCCCATAAAGGCCGCCATGAGACCCGCTAGCAACAGCCCCATCAATCCTACCGGTACAAACTGGAGGATGGCGGAAGGTAAAATCCGTTCGAAGTCGACACCCGTGGCGGTTTGCAGATCGAGCTGGTTGTAGTACAGGAGACCCAACACGGCAAAGCCGATCACCATGGCGTAGCGGATGGGCAATAATACCACGGATACCAAACCACTCATCTTGGCAGCATCTTTGGGCGATTTCGTGGAAAGGATTTTCTGCATATCGTAGTTGGGTGCCGGGCCGGCAAGGCTCGCAAAAACGCCTTTGAAAAGCATCATCATGAAGAATATGGTGAACAGGTCGAACCCATCACTTTGGATTTTCGTATTCACCTCGTCAATGATGCCCGTCCAGTTCAGGTCGTCCAGCGTCCAACCGAAAAAAGGCGAGAGCCAGCCGTCAGGCACGCTAAGTGGCGTGAGGGCCAGGTGTTGTGCCGCGATAACCGCTACGACAATGGCTGCCGCCGACATGATGGTGTATTTGACCACATCGCCGATGACGATACTGGTCATACCCCCCAAGATGGAATAGAACATGGTGAGCAGGCAGAAGACCACGCCGTAAAAATGGGGTACATAGGGTGGCTCAATGGTGAATGGGAGATACGGCTCAACACTGTTCCAGGGAATGAAGATTTCGACAAACTTGCCCAATCCAATAAAGCCATACGCGAGGAAACCGAAGCAACTGATGAGCGCGAAGATGACAACGATGGTATGTGATGCCATTACAGCTTGCCCTTTGGTTCCAAAGCGCGTGCCCAGCCATTCCGCGCCGGTGGTGACATTGCTCCGCCGCAGCCATACCGATAGGTACATCATCAGGAAAATCTGGTTAAACACCGGCCAAAGCCAAGGTATCCAGATGCTTTTCATGCCATATACGAAGGCGAGCGTGACCATCCACATGGTGCCGGATATATCGAACATATCGGAGGCGTTAGACATGCCCAGCATATACCAAGGCAGTTTTTTGCCGCCCAACAAATAGGACTCCTTGTCGCGTTGGGCGCGTTTCTTCAATAAAATACCCAAGGCGATCATGGCGGCCAAATAGACCAGGATAACGATAATATCGATGGTTTGGAGTAACATGGCCGACTATGGTTTTGAGGGTTGATAGATATGGAGGGGAGCAAGCCCATCTTCGAACAGTACGTCCGGTAGCTGGTGAAATTTGCGGAAATCATCGGCAGCCGGATGGGTTGGATACGGCGCGTAAAAGTGGTTGGGGCGATTAATGGCATTGCGCCATAACAATACCCACGCTACGGGAGAATCCTGGAGGGTAGGGTAAAGTACCTGCGTAAACCAGTGGGGGTTGGGGATTTGCTCATACCCGGTTTCGGTAATGGCGGCAACCTTATCGCGTTCTTCAGCGATTTTTGTAAGGATACGCAGGCTGTTGATCATCCGCTCCTTATAGGCGGCTTCATCGCCCATGCAGTAGTCATCGAACCCCAAGATGTCCACATAGTCGTCGCCGGGATAGCGCGACAGGTAATGTGCTTCTGATTGGATGGTACTGCTGGAATAGGCAAACAGCAAGTTTGTCAGCTCCTTTCTGTTACGGAGGTAATTTACGGTATATTGCCACAGCGCCTTGTACTCCTCCGGTGTGCAAAAGGCTTCGCCCCACCAGAACCAACTCCCTGTATGTTCATGGAACGGGCGGAAGATGATGGGGATGGCGGTTCCACTGTCGGTTTTCAGGCTTTTGAAAAACGTGGCCAATCGATCGAGGTAGTCATTATAGGTGTCGTGGTGCAGGCCATTCGGCAAGATCTCGGCGATGCTGTGCTGCGTCGTGTCCCATGCGCTTTGTCCGTTTACGGGGTTGGTGGCATGCCAACTGATGGTGTTGATGCCGCCCCGGTTGTAGGCCTCGGTTATCCGGATGCGCATCAGATCGAAGGATACGTTGTCTAAATTGGCCGGCTTGCCTATTTCGAGGTGCCCCAGGTCCCATCCATAAATGGCCGGATATGCGCCCGTGGTACTTTTCACGTCCGACTTGCTGGGCTCAGCAGACCAGTCTACGCCGTAAGCCGTGGCATCCTGATGTCCCAATAATACGTATTGGCTACCTAGTGATTTCAGGGCGGCTAGTAAAGCGGCGGTTTCGGGTGAACGCTTTTCGACAGCCGTGCATGAAGCAAGGCTGACAGCAGCTACTAACATACCGATCTGTTTAACAATGTTCATTTCGGATCAATAATCGGGTCAATAATCGGGTTATTACGAAAGCAAACATACGGGATGCCTGCCGTCCGAAAATAATACTTTTTTAGCGTTTTGTAATAAACTTCTTGCCAACTCCCTTTTTATGCTGCTTCGGTAAGAACTTCCTTGGCGCGTAAAGGTGTATTATTTTTACATGGCCGCTTCTTTGTTTTCGGGCAACTTTAGCTAAGTTTGTACGGCCAGTTATAAGAGATGCCCATGACCCAGAAAATCACCAGGGAAGTAACGCCGCTTACGGAAAGTGACTGTTTTACACTCTTTTGGCGGGTGAAGGAACATTTTGATTTTCCACTGCATTACCATGATGAATACGAGCTGAACCTCATCCTGAATGCCGGGGGAGCGCGGCGCATTGTAGGCGACCATGTAGGCTGTATAGACGATGTAGAATTGGTGCTGGTAGGTTCCAATCTTTACCATGGATGGTTTGACGATGCGTGCGAAAGCAAAGAGATCACGGAAGTGACCATCCAGTTCCACCGCAATCTGTTCAACGAAGACTTCCTCCGCAAAAACCAGCTGAACTTTATCCGTAACATGTTCGACAAGTCGCAGCAAGGTATCCTGTTTAGCCGCGAAACCACCCTTTCGCTCAAAGACCGGTTGATGGGCCTTAAAGCCAAAACGGGCTTCGACTCGGTATTGGAACTGATGGCTATCCTGCACCGGCTTTCCCAATCGGAGGGGACACAAATGTTGAGCAGCGTCGGGTTCGATGACCACCACGCCCGGTCGAACAGCCGGCGGATCGTGAAAGTATTCGAATACCTGAACGAACATTACGGCGAGCCCATCACGTTGGCCGATATGGCGGCCCACGCCCATATGCATGAGGCATCGTTCAGTAGGTTTGTTAAAAAGAGCACCGGGAAGACATTTATCGATAGCCTCAATGAAATCCGGCTTGGGCATGCTACGCGATTGCTTATCGACACCAACCAAACGATTGCCGAAATTGCGTACGGCTGCGGGTTCAACAACATTTCAAACTTCAATAGGATATTCAAACGGAAGAAAAACTGTACCCCGCGGGAGTTCAGGGAGAACTTTTCGGGAGCGAGGGTTTATATCTAGCGTCGTAGGTCTTTAGTCGTAGGTCTCCGCAGTCGTAAGCCGATGGTCCCAGTGCAGGAGTTTCCTAATATTGTCATAATGTAACCCGTAGTTTGTAACTAACCGATGTAAATCGATACTTTTGTGGTTGCTTTTCAGGAGTTTTACGATGCGGAAACCTTTGGTGCTGTTTTATTTCCTTGTTTTTTATGCCACGGCGCAGCTGGTATGGTGGGGGGTGCTGCTTATTGAGGCCCAGCCCGACCGGAAGGTGATGATCATAGGCGAGGGTATATTCTTTATGCTGATTTTCGTGGTAGGGGCACTTAAACTGAAAAAAGCATTCGTGCGCGAGCATAAAATACAACAGCAGCAGCAAAATTTTCTGCTGGCGGTGACCCACGAACTCAAATCGCCGCTTGCCTCCATCAAGTTGGCTATCCAAACCATCCTCAAGCGAAGCCTGAGCGAAGAGCAGCGCAACCAGTTCCTATCCAACTCGCTCAAAGACATCGAGCGGCTGGATGATTTGGTGGGCAACGTGTTGATTGCCACTAAACTGGAAAACCTGCGCTATAACTTCCCCAAAGAAGACATTGATCTAAGTGAGTTGGTAAAGAACGTTGCGGGCCGCCTGCAAATCCACTCCTGTACCACACAGGTTATCAAAACCGAACTCGAGCCAGGCCTTCAAATCGAAGGCGATCGGTTTGCCATCACCAATGTGGTGACCAACCTGATTGAAAATGCCGTTAAATATTCACCACCGTGTGCACACGTATCGGTAAAGCTAGCACAGGGCAATGGCCACGTCATATTCAGCGTGTCAGACCACGGTATCGGTATCGAGGATACCGAAAAGAAATTGATTTTCAATAAGTTTTATCGGGTAGGTAACGAGGATACCCGAAAAACGAAAGGGACCGGGTTGGGATTGTACATTGTAAAAACAGTGCTTGAGCGGCATCGCGCACAGATCAGCGTGAAAGATAACGCCCCATCGGGAAGTATTTTTGAAGTCATGTTTCCGCTAACGAATGCCGTTGTTCTAGCGGCAGCGGAGAACCGGGCTTGCGAGCTCGCCGAAGGTAAAACGATGAAGTAACTTTATCTAAGTTTAATAATCACTATGCAACAAACGAAGCAACGCATCCTATTGGTGGAAGATGAGGAGCACCTGTTGGATGCCATCAAACTCAACCTCGAATTGGAAGGTTACCGGGTGTCTACCGCCACCGATGGGAAAAAGGCGCTGAAGATATTCAAGGAAGAGCGGTTCAATTTGGTGATATTGGATGTGATGATACCCGAGATTGACGGGTTCCAGGTAGCCGAAACGATACGGCTGCAAAATACGGAAGTGCCCATCATGTTCCTTACGGCCAAAAACAGCAGCGAAGACCGTATTACCGGGCTCAAAAAAGGGGCAGATGATTACCTCGTGAAGCCATTCAACTTGGAAGAATTGATCCTACGGGTGGGGATATTGGTACGCCGCGGGATGAAAGGGGATGACCTCAAAGAGCTCAATTCCTATCAGATAGGAGAAAAGACTATTTATTTCAACTCGTTTGAGCTCCACCATGCGGACGGCACGGTGACCTCCTTGACCAAAAAGGAAACCATGCTGCTCAAACTGCTCATCGAGCGGCGCAATGAAGCGGTATCGCGCGAGCAGATATTGGAGACCGTATGGAACTACGACGTGTACCCTTCTACGCGAACGATCGATAATTTCATCCTCACGTTCAGGAAGTACTTCGAGCCCGACCAGAAACACCCGATATACTTCCATTCCATCCGCGGGGTTGGTTATAAGTTTACCGACAATCAGCAGGCGTCATGATGACAAGCCGGGCACGTACCGTTGTCTTGGTACTTGCATTTCTGCTGTTGGCGTGGGCGGTCTATACGAAGGCATACCAAGTTGCTGCGATGGTGGCAGGAGCCATAGGTTACCTGGTATGGAGCCATTACCGCGAAGGTACGGTCTTTCTTGCTACCCAGGCGTTCCAGAAAAAGGATTATGAGAAAGCAGGGCGGTTGCTGTCGGATATCAAGCAGCCCGAATACCTGCGCAAAGGGCGACGCAATTACTACGAGTTTATGTGTGGCAATATTGCCTTGAAGGCCGAAGATTACGACGCTGCGGAACGGCATTTCCAGATTGCCTCTAGGCTCCCTTTCCGCCGCCCGAATGACAAGGCTATCGTCCTGGTGAATCTGGCCAACATCAATCTGCGCAAGAAGGACTACGAGCGGGTACGGGCCTATGTCGATCTTGCGCGCACATTGGAAGTAACCTCCCGTGTAGCACAGATCATCAATAAAATCGAAAACGAAATACCAAAGGAATAAGCGTGACAACTAATTTACAGAACGATTTGCTCATCCGGGCGGCTTTTTCACAGCCCACTGAGCGCCCCCCCGTTTGGATGATGCGGCAAGCGGGCCGGTTTATGAAGGAATACTGGGATATAAAAAACAAGTATTCTTTTCTCGAAATGTGTAAGACGCCGGAAATTGCGGCCGATGTGACCATGCTCCCGGTGGATTTGCTGGGGGTGGATGCTGCCATCTTGTTTTCGGATATCCTCGTTACAGGCGAAGCGATGGGTGGGCAGCTGAGCTTTGAGCAAGGGGTGGGCCCCCGCTTTGCCAATCCGGTCCGCACACAGGCGGATGCAGCGGCGCTGCGTACCGATGTGTTGGATAAGTTGCAATACGTAGGTGATGCCATCCGCGTCATCCAGCAACGTTTGGAGGGGCGCATTCCGCTCATCGGGTTTGCAGGGGCACCGTTCACCGTATTGAGTTACCTCGTAGAGGGCGGCTCCTCGCGCGATTTCAAGCGTACCAAGTTGCTACTCAATAACGAACCTGAGCTGGCGCACGTCATTTTGCAGAAAATTGCCGATGTGACGGTCGATTACCTCAATATGCAAATCGCTGCCGGGGTGAATGCGGTGCAGCTCTTCGATAGCTGGGCGCTGGCGCTGTCATGGAACGATTACCAGGCATTTGCCCATGCATATAATACGCAGATTATCTCCAAGCTCCATCGGAAGGACGTTCCCGTTATTTCATTCTGCAAAGGAAGTTCGGTGTTTGCGACACTCATGGCAGAAGCCGGTCCCGATGTGGTTTCCGTAGATTGGAACGCCGACCTGCGAAGCATCAAAGATAGCTTACCACAGGGCGTTGCTGTGCAGGGCAACTTGGATCCGTTTGTTTTATATGCAGATAAAAAGGTCATCAAGGAGAAAATATTGCAACTGTTTGAGCGCATGCGCGGACAGGATGGGTTCATCTTTAATTTAGGACATGGTATCATGCCGGATATCCCATTCGATCATGTGAAATACGCAATTGAAGTGGTGCGGGAGTTTAAGTATTGACGTAACCGTATCCTGATTTGTAACGGTACGTTTTCGAAACACAAATAGGCAAAACGCAAAAAGCAGTATGTTGTACCTTTACGCAAAAGCCATACACATCATTTTTGTTATCTGCTGGATGGCCGGGCTCTTCTACATGGTGCGGTTGTTTATCTACCATACGGAGGCACGTCAACGGCCGGAGGCAGAATACCAGGTGCTACATGGGCAGTTTGTGGTGATGGAGCGCAAACTTTGGTGGATCATTACCACGCCTGCCATGTACCTGACGGTAGCGGCGGGGCTCGTGATGCTCTACGTGAACCCGGCGCTCCTGCACATGGGGTGGATGCATGTGAAGCTGGTTTTTGTGCTCGGTTTGGTGGCGTACCACTTCGTGTGCCAGCGTATGCTATTCAACCTGCGTGCAGAAACGAGTACGTGGACTTCCTTGCGGCTGCGCTTGTGGAATGAGCTGGCTACCGTGCTGTTGTTTGCCATCGTTTTCGTGGTGGTGCTCAAAAGTGCCCTCCACTGGATTTATGGTGTAGCGGGCCTGTTGCTGCTGGGTGTGATGTTGATGGTTGCCGTGCGGTTATATAAGAAAATCCGGGAGCGGGGTTCGGACAACAGCAAAGCTTCTTAGCCAATAGGCAGCGTTAAATCCACTTTTCATTATCTTTGTTCGCTCGGGCGAAACAATCCGCGTTTCGCTTGGTTTCTTAAAAGTCCGTATTACATGAAGTTCCAACTCACATCCGAATATATACCCACGGGCGACCAGCCCGAAGCGATCCGTCAACTGGTGGAAGGCATCAATGCCGGAGAGACGTACCAAACCTTACTCGGGGTCACCGGATCGGGGAAGACGTTTACCGTGGCCAACCTCATCAAGCAGACCCAACGGCCTACATTGATATTGAGCCACAACAAAACGCTGGCGGCACAGCTTTACGGCGAGTTCAAGCAGTTCTTCCCCGAGAACGCCGTCAACTACTTCGTTTCCTACTACGATTATTACCAGCCCGAGGCGTACATCGCTTCGTCCAATACCTATATCGAGAAAGACCTGGCCATCAATGATGAGATCGAGAAACTCCGCTTACGAACCACATCGGCGCTGATGTCGGGCCGCCGCGATGTGATTGTGGTCTCTTCCGTAAGTTGTATTTATGGTATGGGTAATCCCGAGGATTTTTCGCGCTCGGTATTCCGGTTTGCCGTAGGCACCGTCATCAGCCGGAATGCCTTCCTGCATCGGTTGGTAGAAATACTATATGCGCGTACCACCACCGATTTCAAGCGTGGAACCTTCCGTGTCAAAGGCGACACAGTTGATATTTTCCCCGCCTACATGGATGAGGCGTACCGCGTTTCTTTTTTTGGCGACGAGATCGATGAACTCACCGTCATCGATCCTATCTCGGGCAAAACGCTGGAGAAAATGGAAGACATGGCGCTCTTTCCGGCAAACCTGTTCGTTACGCCGAAGGAAAAATTCACCCAGTCGCTATGGGCGATTGGTGAGGAACTGGAGCTACGTAAGGAGCAACTCTTGCTCGACGGGAAGCCGTTGGAGGCCAAACGCCTTGAAGAGCGGGTAAATTATGATCTTGAGATGATGCGCGAACTGGGGTATTGCAGCGGTATTGAGAACTATTCGCGTTTCTTTGATGGGCGGCAACCGGGTATGCGTCCGTTCTGCCTCTTGGATTATTTTCCCGATGACTACCTGACGGTCATCGATGAGAGCCACGTTACGATTCCGCAGATACGGGCCATGTATGGCGGTGACCGCTCGCGGAAACTCTCCTTGGTGGAGTATGGGTTCCGCCTGCCAGCCGCTTTGGATAACCGGCCGCTGAATTTCCCCGAGTTCGAGTCTATCGTTGGCCAAACCGTTTATGTGAGTGCCACACCTGGCGATTACGAATTGCAGCAGACGGAAGGCGTGGTGGTAGAGCAGGTAATCCGGCCTACGGGACTGCTCGACCCGATGATCGAAATTCGTCCGGTAGTCAACCAGGTGGACGACCTGCTCGACGAGGTGGACCGCGTAACCAAAGAAGGGGGCAGGGTACTGGTAACCACGCTTACCAAACGCATGTCTGAGGAGCTCACCAAGTACATGGCCAAGCTGGGTATCCGCGTGCGCTACATCCACTCGGAAATCAAAACACTGGAACGCGTGGAGATTTTACGCGGACTGCGGCTGGGCGAGTTTGATGTGTTGGTAGGCATTAACCTACTACGGGAAGGACTGGACCTGCCGGAAGTAACGCTGGTAGCCATCTTGGATGCTGATAAAGAAGGTTTTCTGCGCTCGGAGCGGTCGCTTATCCAAACCATCGGCCGCGCCGCCCGTAATGATAAAGGTCGCGTCATCATGTATGCGGATACGATTACGCAGAGCATGCGGGTTACCATCGACGAGACCGACCGTCGCCGTGAGAAACAAATCCGGTACAATGAAGCGCATGGCATCACGCCCCGCACGGTGGGCAAATCGCGGGAAGCTATCCTGGAGCAGACCTCGGTGGCCGACTTCAAAGGGGAGGGGGCCAAGATTTACGTGGAACCGGAGCCGACGAGCAGCGTTGCTGCCGATCCGCTGGTGCAATACATGAGCAAGCCGCAGCTGCAGCAAGCGGTCGATAAGGTACGTAAAGATATGAACAAAGCAGCCAAGGAGATGGATTTCCTGCAGGCGGCCAAGCTGCGCGACGAGCTGTTTGCGCTGGAGAAAACATTTGCCGAGCTGTTTGGTGAAGGGTGAAGTTGTGAATAGTTAACTTGCGATGTCGCCAAGCATCTATGATTATCCGTCAAATCTGTGTAATCCGCGTTCAATGACGCGCTGGTCAGCTCATCAATGAAACCGCTCGGGATCAAAGGACTGAATATCGGCGGATGTCCTTTCCTCATGTGCGAGTTCGGAGACAATCTTGCCGGCTGCCGGCCCGAGACTAAGGCCCATCATGCCCATCCCGCCGGCAATAATCAGGTTGGAGATTGATTTCGCTCGACCGAGATAGGGAAGCCCATCCGGCGAGCAGGGACGGAATCCATGCCAAACCGACTTCTCGTCGGGCATTGGCAGTTCATACCCTGCATAATACTGTGGTATGGCATTCACAATGCCTTCCACCCGTTTCCGATTAATGCGGTGATTGATGGAGGCGAGTTCCATCGTGCCACCGATGCGCACCTGCCCGCCCATGGGCGTGATTGCCACGCGGGCTTCCAGCAGCAGTGCGGGGTGCCGTAACTTGCCTTCGAATGCCGATGTCATGAAGGAGTAACCTTTGCCGGCCATCATCGGGATGGTGATACCTGCCTTATTGGCCAATTGGTCCAACCAAGCACCGCCGGTAAGTACGATGGTATCTGCCGTATACTCTTCGTCTGCGGTGGTTACCCGCGCGATTTTATCGCCGATGCGCACGAACCCCGTAACTTCGGCATGGGAAACGAGTGCTACGCCCAACTGCCTAAGCTGCTTCTGAAGTGCCGCCATCAACGCCGGGGGATAAAGATGGGCATCGCTGAGAAAATGGGTGGCGCCGAACACATCAAGCTCGACATCCGGTTCGAGGGCCTGCACTTGTTTACGGTCCAATACATCGACCTTAAGGCCCAAATCGGTGGCCCGTTCGGCCAGGTGGATTTCCTCTTCCCACGTTTTTTCTGTTTTGCACAGCATGAGGATTCCCCGGCGTGTTAGGCCGAAATCGTTACCCAAGTCGGATGCCAAGCCGGCGTAAAGGTCGCTGCTGAGGTTGTTAAGTGCGAGGATATAGGGTGCCGATCGCGTTACGTGCTTTTCATTGGCGTGGCCCATGAATTTGAGCCCCCAAGAGATCATCGAGCGGCTGAGGGACGGCTTCATGTAAAAGGGGCTACGGCTATCGAACAGCCATTTGATGCCCTGTGTTACCACGCCCGGTGCAGCCAGCGGTGTGAAATGGCTGGGCACAATCATCCCGGCATTGCCGTAGGAACAGTTGCCGGTGAAATCGTCCCGATCTAATACAGTAACTTTCCAGCCATCTTTGGCCAGGTAGTAGGCAGATGCGAGGCCGACGATGCCGCCGCCCACTATCAGGGCACTTCCTCGGGATTGGATGGCGGCAGGTATATGACTAATAGTCATTTTTTTGAAATGGGTTTTGAAATTAAACTAACGACTTACGACCAATGACTTACGACTTATGATTAAATAACCTGAAAGCCATGTGCATACGGATCGTCGTCGTCGATAATGATATTGTTGTAACCGGTTACCATGGCCCAGCCTTCTATCCCCGGCACGATGGCCGGCTTTCCGTCGCCGAAAGCGTTGGATATTTCTTCTTCTATCGTGCCAGTAAATTTGGAGCCGATGATGCTCTCGTGCACGAATGTGTCCCCCACCTTGAGTTTACCTTTGGCATGCCATTGCGCCATGCGTGCGGATGTGCCCGTGCCGCAGGGCGACCGGTCGATGGCCTTATCGCCATAAAAGACCGCATTCCGGGCGGTCGATGCTGAGTGGAGCGTGGCCCCCGTCCATTGGATATGGCTGAGCCCACGGATGTTGCTGTCTTCGGGGTGCACGAACGTATATTGGTCGTTCAGCCGTTGCCGCAGTGTCCGGCTCCAACTGATGAGTTGGTCGGCCGTATAGTGTTCCAATCCGGCGAAACCCGGTTGCGGATCGATGATGGCGTAGAAATTTCCGCCATACGCCACATCGACGGTCAGCATACCCAGATCGGGGCATTCAACGGTCAAACCCTCCGCGGCCAAGAAGGATTTTACGTTGGTGAGTTTCACCGATTGGACCTTTTTGCCTACTTGCTCATACACGACGGACACCAGTCCCGCCGGTGTTTCCAGCCGGAGCTTGCCGGGTGTTTTCGGAATAATCAACCCTTCTTCAATAGCGATGGTAACTGTGCCGATGGTGCCGTGGCCACACATGGGCAGGCATCCGCTGGTTTCGATGTATAGTACGCCTGTGTCGTTGGCCGGATCGACGGGCGGGTAGAGGATGCTGCCGCTCATCATGTCGTGGCCCCGCGGTTCGAACATCAGGCCTTTCCGTATCCAATCGTGTGCCGCCAGGAAATGAAGGCGGCGCTCCATCATGCTATTGCCCGTCAATTGCGGGCCACCCCCGGCTACGAGCCGCACGGGGTTCCCACAGGTGTGGGCATCGATGCAGAAGAATGTTTTTCTCATGAGTTGCCTTTTGTTTTTTGCGCTTTGCTTTTTTGCGTCAGCCGACTGTATTTTTAGTCAATTCGCCGTTCACCGTACGCCAGATGCCCAACGGATTGGAGTTTTTCAGTTCATCGGGCAGCAGCTCATCGGGCCAGTTCTGGTAACTGATAGGCCGAGCAAAGCGCTTGATGGCATCGGGCCCCACCGAAGTGAACCGGCTGTCGGTGGCGGCCGGGTATGGACCGCCGTGCTGCATCGATCCGCAGACTTCCACGCCTGTGGGGAAGCCATTGAACAGCAAGCGGCCACTTTTATCCGCCAATGCTGCAATGAGCTCCCGGTGGTGTTCCAATTCAGCAGGCTCGGCCAATACGGTCGCCGTGAGCTGCCCCTCGAGTTGGTTCGCTACGGCTAAAGCCTCCGTTGGTGTGTCATACGTTACCACAAGCCCGAACGGGCCGAACACCTCTTCCCCCAATTTCGGATTAGCCAAAAAATCCTGTGCCGAAACAGTGGCGACCGTGGCGTTGCCATGGGTTTGCGGTGTGGTCTCATCCACGGCAACCAATATATCTATTCCCACTTGGGCCAGCAAGTCGGTCTTGTTTTTATGGTAAGATGCCGCAATGCCCGGATGCAGCATCGCGGCGGGCGCTACTTGTTCGATCTGTGCTTTCAGGGTGTCAAGGAAACGCGGTAGCTCCGCGTTGTTGGGCGCTACGAATACACCGGGGTTGGTACAGAATTGTCCTACCCCCAAGGTAAGCGAACCGGCATATTGCGTGGCCACTTCTTCCGCACGGGTGGCTAGTCGCTCCGGAAGTAGGAAAACCGGGTTGACACTACCCATTTCGGCAAATACCGGAATCGGCTCCGGCCGTTGGCTGGCCAGATCGAACAGCGTCCTGCCGCCGTAGAGCGAGCCGGTGAAACCGACGGCTTTGACAAGCGGATGCTTCACCAGGTATTGGCCACCGGTGGCACCGTCGGTGGCTATGGCGGCAAAGAGGCCGCTGGGCATACCCGTTTTTTCCACCGCACGTTCAATGGCATTGGCCATGATAGCAGATGTTTTGGGGTGCCCCGAATGAGCTTTGAAAATAACTGTGCAACCGGCTGCGATGGCCGATGCCGTATCACCGCCGGCGGTGGAAAAAGCAAACGGGAAATTGCTCGCCCCGAATACAACCACGACACCTAGCCCGGTATACGCTTTGCGGATATCGGGTTTGGGTGGGGTGCGGTCTGGGATAGCCGTGTCGATCTGCACAGGTAGTACATTGCTATGCACCAACGCATCGGCATAGCAACGCCATTGGTATACCGTGCGCGCTTTTTCGCCTGTGAGGCGGGCCTCGGGGAGGTTTGTCTCCGATTGGGCGGCGGAAATCAATTCCGCGCCGAGGGCCTCGATTTCATCGGCAACGGCATGCATGACCGCCGCACGTTGCTTAATGGTCAATTGCCTGAAGTTTAAAAAGGCTTCCTGCGCCCGCTGCACGTAGGGGTCGATTTCCTGAATGGGGATGTTTTCGCTCATGATACTTGCTCAATTGTTTTCCGGAGCGGTAAATTTAAGTAATCTGGCAATACCGGACGAGTGGCGATGGCATCGCTGATAATTTTTTGTACACGGGCAAGCTCTTCGCCTTCCAATGGTAACCGTGGGGCCCGTACGTATTCATTGCTCAGCCCTTCGGCCGTCGCGGCCAATTTGATATATTGCACCAACCGGGGGTGGATGTCCAGTTCCAATAGAGGCATGAACCAACGGTATATGGCCAATGCTTCGTCTAACCGGCCCGCTTCGGCCAACCGGTAAATGGCAACCGTTTCGCGCGGGAACGCATCGACGAGGCCCGCCACGGAGCCATGGGCACCCATCAATTGGCTCTCCAAGGCGATGGTATCTACACCGCCCAATATCTTGAACCGATCGCCGAAACGGTTGACCATACGGGTAATGTTGGTCAGATCGCGCGTTGATTCTTTCACGGCATTTATATTCGGAGACGCTTCGAGCTGTTCAAACATTTCCACGGTTACATGGATGGCATAGTCTACCGGGTTATTGTAGATCATAATGGATAGGCGGGTTGCGGCGGCAACTGTTTTGAAGTATTCCACCACTTCGCGGTCGGACGCCCGATAGCGCATGGGGGGGAGCAGCATCAACCCGTCTGCACCAAGCCGCTCGGCTTCCTTGGCGGCATTAACCGCTTCCGCCGTGGACTGTTCCGCAATGTTAAGAATGACAGGTATATGCTGTGGTACATGTTCTTTTGCAAATATCAAGAGGTCGTATTTTTCCCGTGTACTCAACGTACTGACTTCTCCCAAGGAGCCCGCGATGATGAGTCCGGCGACACCTGCGTCGATCTGCGCAAGGAAATTCTTTTTAAACATGCCGTAATCGATTGTTCCCGCTGCGTTGAAAGGCGTCAGAAGTGCTGGATAAACCCCGTGCCAAAGTTCAGTTTTGTTCATGTCTTTGTTATAGTGTGTATTAAATTTAATGACGGGTGCCGATGCCACCCAGAAATGATTGATGCAAATATAGAGGTACCCCACCGCCTAAACCACCCGCTAATTAATCAATGCTATGCATATATTAACAAACAGGTTTATTTCATGTTGCTGAGGTATTTGGATAAGTATTCTTTTGGCGATGTGCCCGCTATGCTCTTGAATACCCGGTTAAAATTGGTGATGCTGTTAAAGCCGCAATTATAAGCTACTGTGGCAATGCTGTCATACTCGCCCGATGTGAGCCTCTTGCATGCTTGGTTGATGCGCATTTCGTTGAGGAATGTGACGAAGGTAACGCCTGTATGTTTCTTGAAATAGCGGCAGAAGGCTTGTGGGGTAAGATGGGCCTCTTCGGCTACATCCTCCAAGGTGAGCACGTTTTGGTAGCGTTGCAGCACGTAGTTATAGATATTGCCCATACGCATCCCTTCGCCATCGGTAATGGGTTCGCCACTGAATGCCGACAGGTGTTTTGGCTTGGGACTCATCCGGCAAAAGGTGCGCAGCATATGCAGGAAATGCAGCATTTGATCCATGTCGTTGGACTCCTTGAGTTTAAGGATGTGCTTGGAAACGGAGTGGAAATGGGGCTGCGGCAGTTTGAACCCCCCTTTGTATTCCTTGAGGAATGCATTCAGCTGGCTCAGCTCGGGCAATTGGAGGAAGTTGGCGAGGTGGCCATTGGGGTCGTAAAATACGGATATCGTATGGATGCCGTCATCGGCGGTCTGGCGACTGCTCTTAAATACGTGCGACTGGTTGGGGGCAATCATGAAAACGTCGTCGGGCCGGAAGGAATGCATGGTATTGTCGGCAATCAGCGTACCTTCCCCCCTGATAATCCAGATCAATTGTGCCTCCTTGTGCCGGTGCAAATATGGATAGAACTGAGGTAGGGTGTCTTCCTGTACAATGACAGTTTTGTCGGGTGTTACCGGAACGGTAAATTGAAGTGTCCTCATAGCATTGTATGATTGAAAGCCTCGTATAAACGTACGGATATTAACCTGATTTTTCCAACTATTTGGATAAAATGGTTAAAATATGGTTATTTGTGGGTAATAACTGGATAATACGAGAACATTGACAAAACGGATGTACGTATTCATATCATTTTTTAATAGAAAACTCTCCCTGCAAATCCATTACCATTGTTTTTCCATTGGGTGTTTTTAGTTGATACCACGGGGCATTTACCGTTGGAACATGAGAAAAATTGGCTTTTCCGAAATGGAATTTTCGGTTTTCTAACATGGCTTTCGGGTAGGTTTTGGTACGGTAAAGTCCAAAAAGAGACCAGGTTTTTACGGTTATTTCCGATTTATTTGTTTCGCTTTGAATGATTTCGAGGACGTATTTCCCGCTCAGCCAAAGCATACAAACCAACATTGCATTTCCCATCACGAGCATAAAAATCAGCCATGCAATTCCGGATGCTTTGGAGCTGTATTCTTCGAAAAACCCGTCCAAATCTGAGAAAATCATATAGGACACGAAAACTGACAATGCCAATGTCAGCACGCTTACTAAATGCAACGTAATAGCTCTTTTGTTATGGTATAGCATTTTTAGTCTATTTGGGTCTTTCAATAAATATTTTTAACAACAGAAACGGCAGAATGACCCATGTGGAAGCCCACGTATTTTCGAGATTGAAACGAGGCACTATTGCCAACTGTATCAAAGCTCCCAAAATAATGGAAACATGAAGAATAATGTGTCTTCGGCTGAATAATGGCATCTGCAAATTCGTATTGTCGGTCTGCTTACGGAAGTAAATGTATTGCGCCAAAAACAAAATCATATTGATATTGAAATACCAGTTTCGGAACATTATAACGAGGATATTTTGCCCGAGTAATTCACGGTTGTTCCAATTCAGCATAAAGCCGAATAGCAACACGATAAACACCACATATACAAACAGAATAAAGAAACTACCGAACGATATTTTTATGAAATCAAATTTCTCTTTGATGGTTTTCCTTTGCCAGATAAGACAGGTGAACTCTACCACAGTGCGAATAAGCTCCTGAAACCAGAACAGATAAATGATATAGAATACCGTTACCTGCCCTTGGGCAATGCCCAATAGTGTAATGACGAGTATGGTTAATATATCTACTTTATGGAGTTGCTTCATTCTTAATCTTGGTTTTTTCTTGCTTCTTCGGTTTCCTGTTTTTGTGGCAAAATATAGTCAGGGATTTCGTAGTTTTCCAGTGTTCGGGGCCGGTTTACACGGGTCGACATGTTGAGGTAAGACCACGCTCCAAGTAGCACTAACATAATCGGCAACAGCTTACCTGATAGCGGAATAATCGACCAAAGAAAATACAACAACAAAACAGACGCGACTATCAAAGCGATATTTCCAGAAAATGCAGACGGTTTTTGCCCGGTATTGATGATACAACTAGGGTTTTGGGATTTCAGGTTTTTGACGAATGCTTTTACAAATGGCGTATAGGTGTCGGCTCTGTCTTCAAATTCAGCAAAACCAACATAATGTGTGGAAAGTATCTGAAATACGCCCCTCACGGCAGTGATTTCGCAACAATAATTATTATGTCGGTAACGGAAGTAAGGCTGCGCCTGCAAGCGGATACTTAGTATTTCTTTGTACGGGATTTGCAGTTCGCTATGTTCATCGGTACGTACCACGCCTTGCTCTGTGACTGTCCAATGGCAAGGTTTTTCGAAAGCCGATTTGCGAAAGGCATATGTCAGTCCGATGCTCATTTTTTTACATTTAAACGTCTTTATCTTTGGTCGGGTTTTAGCGGGACAGGCTCGTTCCCCGCCAAGCCTCCACTACAGGCAGTACAACAGCAAGAGCATTGTAAGGGAAAGCAACAAACCTGCAACGAGGATTATCTGGGTTGCCCGGTTTCTTTATTTTCCAAGCAACTCTAAATAGGTTTTAGCACTCTCGTGTCCTTTATCTGCTGCTTTTTTATACCAATTATAGGCTTCGGCATCGTTTTTTGTTACGCCTCTTCCCGTAAAATATATCATACCTAGTTCATGCATTGCATCTGCATTTCCATTGTCTGCCGACTGCTTGAACCATTTCATTGCTTCGACTTCATTTGGCATTGCAGCCGTTTCTTGCATACCGAAGCGATAATATAAACCGACACTGTACATCGCTTCCGCGTTTCCTTTATCTGCCGAAAGTTTATACCATTTCATTGCTTCGGTATAATTTTTTACTTTTTCGGCATCATTTCCTTTTTGTAATTCGGTACTTCCGTTTTCTCCATATATAGTTTCATATAATGCGATTTCTTTCTCTAATGCGTTCAACATGATTACTGCCGTCAGGTTTCCTTTGTCTGCTGAAATTTTATACCATTTAATGGCTTCGGTATAGTTTTTTGCATCGTGGGCTTCGGTTCCTTTGTATAAATCTGATCTGCCGTCTTTATCAAGTTGTTGCAGGTATTTTTCAGCGGTTTCATTTCCTTTGTCTGCCGAAAGTTGATACCATCTGAGGGCTTCACTTCCGTCTGCATTTACACTGGTTCCGTTTTGGTGCATAGTCCCGATATTATACATGGCATTTGTGTTTCCTTTGTCTGCCGAAAGTTTATACCATTTCATTGCTTCGGCATAATTTTTTGCGTCAAAGGATTCATTTCCTTTTCTAAATTCGGCACTTCCGTTGTCGGTTTGCGCTGCAAGCTGCTGCAGGGCTTTTTTTGCACTTTCATCTCCTTTGTCTGCAGCTTTCTGAAACCATGCTATGGCTTCGGTTTCATTTTTGGCTACACCGAGACCATTGTAATACATTGCACCAATATTGAACATTGCGAGTTCAATTCCTTCGTATGCGGATTTTTTAAACCAATTCATTGCTTCGGTATAGTTTTGTGCCATACCTTGACCTTTGTAATAAAAAAAGCCCACGTTGTACATAGCCTTTGCGTTTCCTTTGTCTGCCGAAAGTTTATACCAATTCATTGCTTCGGCATAATTTTGTGCTTTTTCGGCTTCGTTTCCTTTTGCCAATTCGGTGTTCCCGTTGTCGGTTTGTGCAATGGTAGTTGTAGCGATTGTTGCTGTAGTAGTATTGCTCGAAGCAGAGACAATCCATTTTCCTTTTAGTCCGTATCCTATTTGTGGAGCATTGGTTGGATGTTGTCCGCCTGATTTCCAGTTATTCACGGTGTTTGTCGCAAGTGCCCTTACCAACGCTTGTTCATTTTTTGACAAATGGGTTTGCATCAACATTTTGGCGTCATCCAGATTTTTCACTTTCAGAAAAAAGTTATACGCTCCGTAAAAATCATAATCCACCAACTTTCTCAGGTGTGGAACGGTTTCGCTGATAGCGGTCTGCTTTCCTGCTTCGGCAGTACGGCTGTCAAAAAGCGCAGCAAGGGCTTTGCCCCTGTCCGTAGATTTTTGGGCTTCATCGGTAAGGGTCTCTATACGGCTCATTTCTGCCTCGTATTTGCCAAGAGCTTCCTGTGCATTTGCTGCCATTGCTCCGAAAAGCAGAAAGCAGATCGTGATTATTATTGTTCTCATATGTTGCTGTTATCCCGTATTGGTTGTTTTTAAATCTTGCTTTACTTTCCGCCAAGTTCGTTGTATCGCTGCATATCGGCGATGGCTTGCTGTGTCAGTCCCAATGCTTCATAAACCTTTGCCCGGTGGCGATAAGAATGTGCGGCTTCATATTGTATTGCCCCCAATCCTTGCGTAAAATCGTAGGCGTGATGATATTGGGGCTGTATCACCACATTGCCTTTGGCATCTTTATAACCGTAAAGCCCCCTTGTGTCCTTGAACGCTTTTAGGTCTTGTGCCTGCAATGCCCCGGCGCCGAACAAAACAAGGCAAATCAGGATGGGTATTCTTGCATTCATAACGGGTTGATTTTTAATGCCAAAAATACGCAAGTCCCATATTTGAGCAATACGGAAAATTACGTATTTATAGCCCCGCTATCCGTACAAGATTGCGGGTTCATCCGGCTAGCGTGAGCCATCACCTTTCCCGATTGTTTTCAGCATTCCCGAATAATTTTCAAGCGGTAAGTAGCGAGCTCATTGAAATTCTCGTTACTACCTGAAAGGCCAATTTTGAAAATTGGCAGGTTAATTGAAGAGTAACAGTTGTTTTTGACTTATCTACCAAAATAAATAACAGAGCTAAATGGCTATATTTAATGGAAAAACGATTATTTTAGGAGCACCAACTGCGTATGGTTTTTCTGAAATTATTGAGCGGGAGTTAAGGCATCAGGGTTTTGAAGTGTTTAATTTGTCGCTATCTCCCGGTCATTTCAAATACAGGAATATATTCGAGCGATTAAACGCTTATCTACATCGGAATTTTCTCGGCCATCCGGATTATAAGACTTACCTCAAATTTAAGCGGGTGGAGGGTGAGATGTTGGATCGCCTGGCCGAAATGCCCCGAGTGGATTATGCGTTGCTTATCCGCCCGGATCAGTATTCCGAAGATATCATCAATATGGTCAGCCTCAAGGCGAATAAAACAATCGGTTACCAATGGGATGGATTAAGTCGGTTTCCTGAGGTGTATAAACGGATTAATCTATTTGACCGTTTTTTTGTCTTTGACCCGAAAGACGCCCAACACCCCGCCATGCTACCTATCACGAACTTCTACACCAACTCTTTTGATGTGGAGCCTAGCGAAAAGCATAAATCGGATGTATATTATGTGGGCACTTACATGAAGCGGCGTGCCTCGCAGTTAGAGGAAATCATCACTACATTGCAGGCACGCGGACTTTCCGTGAGGTACCATATCTGTAAATCTAGGAAGCGGAAACCGTGTTTTAAACATCTTGATACGACGCGGAAGGATTTAACATACGGGGAAAATCTTCGGTTTGCATTCAACAGCAAGATATTGCTCGATGTTCTTACTACCCAACACCATGGCTTGTCGTTCCGTGTGTTTGAAGCCATTGGATTTGATAAAAAACTGATTACGACGAACCAAGAAATTAGGCAGTACGACTTCTACCATCCCAATAACATCTTCGTATGGGATGGGCAGCCGTTTGAAAAATTGAGTGCCTTTCTGGCGGCGCCGTATGTTAAATTGAATCCCTATATCAAAGAAAAATATAGCTTTAACCGTTGGATAAACCATTTGCTTGGCGAAGGGTCGGTTGAGGAAGTGAGCGTACAGAGCATGGTGTTGGAACCGGCGTTGGCTTATTGAGGTGGCTTCCCCTGCTCGTAACGGCTTTTCGCAAAGACAGGTTATAAAATAATTTTATGGGATATTTCGAAGGTAAGAAAATCATTTTAGGTGCTCCTACAGATTATAGCTTCTCAGATACGATTGAGAAGGAGTTGAGGCACCAAGGTTTTCAAGTGGTGAATATCTCTTATTTACGGCAGGGTAAGTTTGCGTATAAGAATATCTTCGAGCGACTTAAAAGCTTTGTTCATAAGAATTTTCTGGGGCATAAAGACTATAAAGATTACTTGAAGTTCAAGCGTGCAGAAGCATGGATGAAAGAAAAATTAGCGCAGGTGTCGCATGCGGATTACGCATTTCTTATTCGGCCTGATCAATATAGCGAGGAAATTATTCAGATGATCAAGCGTAAGGCGGCGATCATGGTGGCTTATCAGTGGGATGGGTTAGATCGATTTCCGGCTGTCAAATCGCTCGTAAAGTATTTTGATCGGTTTTTTGTGTTCGACCCCCATGATTTAGATGGACAGCATCTGCTTCCGATTACGAACTTTTACACCAGTTCATCCGTACCGCATGCGGATCCGGCGTTGGCTTCGGATGCCTGCTTTATAGGTACCTATGTGAGTGGTCGATCCCAGCAAGTGGAGCAGTTAATTGCAGAACTCACGGAAGTGGACCTACACGTGCGTTATCATATCTGCCACGGTAAGAAAGCGCACCCGGATTTTAAAACACTAAAAACGACGACGGAAAAGTTAACCTATCAGGAAAACCTCAAGCGAGCCTTTAATGCCGATATTCTTATTGACATCAATAACCAAGTGCACAATGGGCTGTCTTTCCGTGTTTTCGAGGCCATAGGATTTCAAAAAAAAATGATTACAACCTCACATGAGGTCAAAAAGTATGATTTCTATCATCCCAATAATTTTTTTGTTTGGGGGGATCATAGCAAGGAAACGTTGGATGCGTTTTTAGCTGCGCCGTTCGTTCCGCTGCCGGCCGACATTAGAAAAAAATATAGCTTTGAAAATTGGATTCGGTATTTGTTGGATGAGGGGGAGTATTCCCCCATTTATCTACCAAATTAATGTTGGTAGATTTAATTATCTTGGCTCCTAAAGAAGCCACGACCTCTTAACGTCTTTTATTATGTCAAATAGTTCAGGCCCGCAATCGATTTTGTTTTTTACTTCTTCTTCTGCCAGAACGGGTTCGGAAGTTCTGCTTTTTAGCTTGCTGACTGGGCTTGATAGAGACACGGTTACCCCTTATGTGTATAGTTTCAAAAAAGGGGAGCTTTTGGCAGAGTTGCCGGGTGATATCCCATATTATTTGCCTTACAGCAAGGAGAAAAAATGGTGGAAGAGGGTATGGAGGAGTGTTTTAAAAGGACTCAATATAGATCCGGTTGTCTATCAATTGAGAGCTTTACAGCGAAGCGTCAAAGCTGCTATTTGGTATGTCAATACCATCGTGGTGGACGAGCGGGTTTTAACTTTGGGCCAACAGCTAGGTGTTCGCATAGTTACTCATTTTCACGAGCTTTCTAATGCCTATCGATTTATCCGTAAAGATCATCTTAAATTAATTCTTCGGCACTCAGAAGTATGCATAGGTTGTTCTAATATCGTGTGCGAGAAAATCCGTGATATGGGGCATGAAAATGTTCTTTTGCAATATAGTTTTATTGATGAGTCAGCCATTGACCAGCAGCTTGAAAATGGAGAGATTAGCCGGGAAGAATTGGGCATTTCTCCGGAAGTTTTCGTTTGGGTCATATCAGGCACAGTGACCTATGAAAAGGGGTTAGACTATCTTCCGCAGATTTTAACCGCTTTGGAACGAGAAAACTGTTGTATCTTATGGTTGGGTAGAATAAACGAGGACGGGTTGTATCATTATGTCCAATCCGTGGTTCAAAAAAGGTGGCCGGGAAAAGTAATTTTTACCGGTGAACTCAAAGAAAGATATTATCAGTTCATTAAGCTCGGTGATGGGCTCTTAATGCCTTCTCGGGAAGATTCCTTTTCCTTGGTTATGTTGGAAGCGGCATACCTTGGGAAACCCATCGTTTCTTTTAATTCCGGGGGGGTCAACGAATTTGTAAACGAAGCTCGAGGCATTGTAGTTGATTCATGGAATGCAACTGATTTAGCGGAGGGAATGAAAAAAGTTATGGCAAGAAGACTAAATAATGATTCGATAAGCCACGACTTTGAGTTTACTAAGCGGAAACAACTTGTGCACTTCCATAACCTGATTAGGACGATTGGCCCTGCCCAAATTTAGGGGGAACTCGCTAATTATTATTAACCCATGATGATGACGGTTGACCATCCTGCAACCCCAGCTGTTTCCGTACTTATGACGGCATATAATGCGGCCTTGTATATCCGCGAGGCCATTCAAAGTGTATTGGACCAAACTTTCGGTGATTTTGAATTAATTGTGTATGACGACGGTTCCACGGATGGCACATCAGCTATTGCTAAGGGCTTCGGTGATCCCCGGATTCGGCTGATAGCCGATGTGAATAATAAAGGGATTACCCATGCCCGGCAAGCGGCGTTGAGAGCGGCGCGCGGAAAATATATAGCGATTTTGGATAGTGACGATGTTGCTTTTCCATCACGTTTGGAAAAACAGTATCAGTTTTTGGAAGCGCATCCCGACGTGGTGCTGTGCGGCGGAAATGCCGTCGTTATAGATGAAAGCGGAAATACGACTACCCAAGTACTAATCCCTTCATATAAACCTGAAGAACTAAAGGTCAAACTGTTCTTCAATAATATTTTTGTTAACTCTACCGTAATGTACAGAAGGGCGGAGGTATTGTCATTGGGCGGTTACCGGGATCGGGAACCGGCAGAGGATTATGACCTTTTTGTGCGTTTGGCAGACGTCTATGAAATAGGTATGCTCGTTGAAGAATATTTCGTCCGATATCGGCTGCATTCCAATAATAGTTCCTACATCAAGCATAAAAAGCTGATTGAACACGTACGTGAAATTAAAAGAGAACAATTGGCGTCAATCGGTGTAGCAAATACCGAAACTTACGTTTCTACTTTTGAAGCCCTTATAAGGGGCGAGTTTAAAGACCGTGCCATTGAAGATTTCTATGAGCTATTAGTGGCACTCAAATCAGCAAACTTGACGTCTAGCAAGCTCCCGCAAACAATATTTGAAAAAGAGTTGTTCGACCGGTGGTATCTGATGGTTACATCTATGATGCCCAAAAAGCAGACGGCGTCTTATTTGCTTAGGAAGGGCCTTTTCAAGGTGTCCCTAACTTCATTCAAGCAAAAGCGCCGTATCTTTAAATTTTGGTTGAGATCATTAGTTGGTTAGCTATGCGGTTCAGGCGATTTTGGCAATCGATAAAGGGCGGAAGCCAGGGGTTGCCTCGACACTTCCTCTCACAATATGAACGTTTGTCGGCCCAAGGGCTGGCTACGAACACCCGTTTTCGCCTATCCCCGGATTTGTTTTACCCGTGCCTGAATGACGCGACAGGGGAAACCGCTTTCGACAGGCATTATGTCTACCATCCCGCATGGGCAATGCGTATCATAAAATCCATTAATCCCGATCGCCACGTCGATATTTCTTCCACATTGCATTTTTGCACCATGCTTTCCGCGGTCGTGCCAACTGATTTTTATGATTATCGTCCCGCGGACCTCGTGTTGGACAACCTGACATCGTCTTTCGCGGACCTTATGAACCTACCTTTCCCGGATGATAGTATTGCGTCCGTCTCTTGCATGCATACCGTGGAACATATCGGACTGGGCCGGTACGGTGACCAACTTGATTACGACGGTGATCTGAAAGCGATTGCCGAGCTCAAACGGGTTGTCTCACCGGGTGGGTCGTTATTGCTTGTTGTCCCACTGGGGCGCGAAAGTATCCTCTGTTTTAACGCGCATCGGATTTATGATAAGCAGCAGGTGCTGGCGCTGTTCAGTGATATGGAATTGGTTGATTTTACATTGATTCCGGAAGACGGCAAAGATGGTGGATTAGTGCCCAACCCATCTGATGAGCTATTAAAAAGGCAGTTTTACGGGTGCGGTTGCTTCTGGTTCAAAAAAAGAGGATTGCCCAATGAAGGTCGTTGAATTTCTAGGTGGCCTAGGCAACCAGCTTTTCCAATACGCATTTTTCTGTGCATTGCAGCAAACCTTTCCAAAAGTCCGGGCAGATCTGTCCGGATACGATTCCTATGGACGTCATAATGGTTTTGAGTTGGAGCGGGTTTTCGATATCCGTCTGCCGCAACTGACGCCTTGCGAGCGACGGCTTTTTAACTGGGAGGACCGCCGGTGGGTGTCGCGCAAGCTGCGCAGGATTTACGGAACAAAAAGAGCATATTACGAAGAGAAGGAACTATTCGGATATGATGGGGCGATCTTCGGGGATTGGAAGCATCGTTATTATTGGGGGTACTGGCAGCACATTGGCTATATCCGACCGGTTGCCGACCAGTTGCGCACCGATCTTCGTTTCCCGGCCTTTGCTGACGCGAAAAATATCGAGTTGGCTAACATGCTTGTGGATGGAAACACGGTGAGTGTACATATCCGCCGAGGGGATTATTTGGGTGATCCCTTGCTGGGTGGGATTTGTGACGCCGATTATTACCAGCGGGCTTTAACTTATATCAGACAGCATGTCGATTCCCCTCTTTTCATCTTTTTCTCTGATGACATCCCTTGGTGCAAGGGAAATTTGCCGATTGCCAATGCCCTTTTCGTGGATTGGAATGCAGGCATGGAGAGTTTTCGTGATATGCAATTGATGAGCTTATGCAGGCACCATATCATTGCCAATAGCAGTTTCAGCTGGTGGGGCGCGTGGTTCAATCCGTATCCCGGCAAGATCGTTGTTTCGCCTAGCCGCTGGGTAACGATGGACGAATTGGATCTTTCCGGCATCATTCTGCCTGGATTCCATACTTGCTAGGCAGCAATTAACAGGCGTGGCTGACCGTGCTTCCGGATTTCGTGCCGGCTTTTTGCACTGTCATGAATTTTTTTGGAGCACTCACAGATTAGCTTATCTTTACCGGCTCCAATGAATCGGTATGCACAATAATTTCAAGAAAAGTATTACCCTTTTTTTTAATTCCTATTGGCTGGTTGAGTATGCCATGCTGCTGCGGTATCAGAGGTTTTCTTTCCGGACGTCGGATAAAAAGCCGATGTTGATTTCGATGGTAGACAGCAGAAGGCAAGCCAAGGGGCTTACCGATCGGTTCAAGGGTATGATTAGCACTTATGCATTGGCGAAGGCTACAGACGTTCCCTATCGTTGCATCTATAACCATCCGGTTTGCCTGACAGCTTTTCTGATTCCCAACCAATACGATTGGCTACCGCAAAAAGGAGAGTTAGGGGAAACGGTAAGGGACATGCGATTCAAGTTGATGCGGAAGCAACGGAAAATCAAACGTCTTTTGAATGTATTGCCCTTAAAAAGGCAGGTGCGTGTATACGCGAACGTCGATTACTTGGACGAAATCAACCGGATTTATCATACATCCTATAAGTGGGGCGAGCTTTTTGGGGAGCTGTTTAAAATCACCGCGCCGTTGGAGAAACACTTGCAGTTGCACCTCAATCGGATCGGTGGCCCTTATATTGCTTGTGTGTTCCGCTTTCAAGCCTTGCTGGGCGACTTTAAAGAATATCATTTCAAGCCGCTTGGCGAGACTGAACAACGGGAGCTGATTGAAAAGAACAAGAAAGCTCTTAGGCAAATAACAGAAGGAAGCACGGTGCCGGTGTTGGTAACTTCCGATAGCTCCACCTTTATTGACGAAATAAAAACACTGGACAATGTATATACCATTCCGGGCAAGGTGGTGCATATCGATAATATGGTAGATGAAACAGAAGAGGTTTATATGAAGTCGTTCGTTGACTTTTTTATGCTGGCTAGGGCACAGAAAGTGTATAGCATCGGCACGAAAATCATGTACCGGACCGATTTCCCAGCGTATGCCGCCAAGGTGAACGATGTGCCGTTTGAACGTATCTTAATCAGCGAGTATGAGTAGCAGCCATGTGAAGAAGGCGATTGTCCGTTTTTTCAACGCCTATGGGTTGAAAGAATACTACATGGTGTTGAAGCACTACCGATTTTCTGCTAAGCTGGTCGGCAAGCCGATGTTAGTTTCGGTGGTCGACAGCCGCCGGAAAACGAAGGGGTTGACGGATCGGTTTAAGGGGATTGTAAGTGTATATGCGCTTGCCAAGGTGCATGATGTGCCATTCAGGTGCATCTTTAACCACCCGATGGAATTGACCGACTTTCTGGTGCCCGATACATACTGTTGGGTGCCGACGCCGGGCGAACTGAGCGAGTCGGTATGGGAAGTCCAGTTCCGGATTATGAGTAAGCAACCGCCGTTGCGGCGATTGACCAGCCTGTTCCCTTTGAGAAAGCAGGTGCTGATATATGCTAAGGTGGATTATCTGGAGTTGATAAATCGGAGGTATAAACGGCACTATCAATGGGGGCAACTCTTCAACGAGCTATTTAAGCCGACCCCTCTATTGGAAGATCGGTTGCAAGCGCATCTTCGTAAGATAGGGAATGTATTTTACATTGCGTGTGTCTTTCGCTTCCAAGCCTTGCTGGGCGATTTTAAAGAGTATCATTTCAAACCGTTGCCGGAAGCGGATCGGGAGGAGCTGATAGCGAAGAATATCAATGCACTGCGGCAGCTTGCTGACCAGACCGATATGCCCGTATTGGTTACCTCAGACAGCTCGTCGTTTATCGAAGCGGTGAAAGGCCTGAAAAACATATACACCATCCCGGGGAAGGTAGTACACATAGACAACGTGGCCGATGCGGAAAGCGAGGTGTACCTGAAATCTTTTGTCGATTTCTTTATGTTATCGCGGGCACGAAAAATATATAGCCTGGGCACCGACATCATGTATAAGACCGATTTCCCGAAATATGCGGCGAAAGTCAATAACATCCCGTTTGAGCGGATTCTGATCGAATAACATGCTTCAAAAATAAAATCCCTAATTTTGCACGTTTAACGGGCCAGTATGGATATCGATTTTGTAATTACCTGGGTGGATATGAACGACCCGAAATGGCAGCAGGATTTTGCTTCCTACTCGGGCAAAATAGACAACAAGAAGAATGAGGTAACAGAGGCCCGTTTCAGGGACCATGGCCTGCTGAAGTATTGGTTTCGGGGCGTGGATAAATTTGCACCCTGGGTGCGAAACATCCATTTCGTTACCTGTGGTCAGCAACCCGACTGGCTGGATACCAGCCACCCGAAACTCCGGATGGTCAACCACGAAGATTATATCCCTAAGCAATTCCTGCCCTGTTTTAATTCCAGCCTGATTGAAATCTACTTGCACCGCATACCGGGGCTGGCAGAACATTTTGTTTATTTCAATGATGATTTTTTTATCATCAGCGACCTTCCACAATCACGGTTTTTTACTGATGGGGTGCCCAATGACATTGCCGCCTTCCGCATGAACATGGGGCTATCGCTATGGAGCAAATGCTTGAAAAACAATATCGAAATTATCAATCGGCGCTTTGATAAACGGGAGGTGACGGCGCGCGACCATGACAAATGGTTCCATGAAAGCTATGGAAAAAAAGCGCGCCTTACGCGACTTCTCAAACCTTATGGAAAGTTTGTGACGCTGCGGACGCCACACAACGCGCAGCCGTATACCAAAACAACGTTTGACGAGGTATGGGATTATGCAGGGAAAGAACTGACCGAAATGTCATCGCACCGTTTCCGGAGCCCGGAGGATTATACGCAGGAGCTTTTCCGCACCTGGCAGATATGCCGATCTAATTTCGAACCCTATAATACTTATCAGGACACGAAAATGTTCCCGCTCGTTTTCCGGGCGCCCCAGGCGATAAAAGCCATACGGGAGCAGTCATACAAATTGGTATGCGTGAATGACAATGAGCACATTATCAATTACGACAAGACCATGCAGGCAGTGAGCGATGCGTTCAATTATATATTACCCGAAAAATCAAGCTTTGAACGATGAAGATTTTAGTGACCGGTGCTACGGGTTTCATTGGGTTCCATTTGGTGAACGCCCTACTGAAAAGAGGCTACCACGTGGTGGGTATCGACAATATAAATGATTACTACGATGTGAACCTGAAATATGGGCGTTTAGCGGAATGTGGGGTACACCGGCATGCCATCAACGACAATACGCCCGTTCAAAGCCAAACCCATCCGGCTTATACATTTCAAAAAACGGACATCACCGACCTTGCTTGTCTTTCCGAATTGTTCGAAATCCATCAGTTCGACCGGGTTTTCCACCTCGCTGCACAGCCGGGCGTCCGCTACTCCATGGAAAATCCCCATGCTTATGTACAATCCAATGTGGTTGGGTTTGTCAACATGCTCGAATGTTGCCGCCATCATCAGGTCAAACACTTCGTTTACGCCTCCAGTTCATCCGTATATGGCACCAATACGAAAGTGCCTTTCCATGAGGACGATCGGGTAGACCACCCGGTAAGCCTGTATGCCGCCACCAAGCGGAGCAATGAATTGCTGGCACATACCTACAGCCACCTGTATCAGCTGCCCACCACCGGGCTGCGCTTCTTTACGGTGTATGGTCCCTGGGGCCGGCCGGATATGGCGCCGATGTTGTTTGCGGATGCCATCTGCTCGGGTAAACCCATCAAGGTATTCAACGGCGGCGATATGCATCGTGATTTTACGTATATAGACGATATTGTTGAGGGTGTTGTGCGGGCAGGCGAACAGGTTCCTGCCGCCACCGATATCGTTCCTTACTATCGGATTTTTAATATCGGCAATTCCCGGCCTATCCATCTCATGGAATTTATCCGTATCATGGAAACGGCGTTCGGCCTGACGGCCAAACTTGATATGTACCCCATGCAACCGGGCGATTTGAAAACAACCTACGCCGATACGTCGGCCCTGGCAGAAACGGCCGGCTATAAACCCGATACGCCGCTGCACGACGGTGTCGGCCGATTTGTATCCTGGTATAACGACGTTTACCGCTAACTATTTCTCGCAACTCGACTTATCGGGGAACAGTGCTTCCAGAAAAGGCTTGATTTTTTGCCGGTCGTCATCCGTTACACGTTGATTGTCGTTCAGGCAGAAGAGCTTGGGCCGGTAACGCTCCATGTATGCCATGAAATCGTGTTTATAAACCAGCATGCGGCTTGCCTCCCCGCGGCCCACGTATTTAAGATGGCCATGGCCGATAGCCAGTGCGTAGTATGAAAACGCCGATCGGTGGATGTCGCCAAACGTGCGCACGTGGTGCGTCTGCGACTCCGCCACGCGGTCGGAAAAAACGCGCTCCACGGCATCCCGGTAATCGGATTTGAGGAATGCATCAATGTTGTGGTGTGGCACGCCCGAGTAATAGGTGCCGAACTTCGCCTCCACCGCACGGGCCGAGTCGGCCAGCTTCTGCGCATACTGCCCCAACTTTTTACCCACCAGCCCCTTAAAAAAGGTCGTCAGCCGGGGATGCCACCGGCCGAAAAGCTTTCTTTTTAACCGCACGAAGGGGTAACCGTCGTCCGCAAAGAAAAAATCAGGGTGCAGGTCCGCATTAAAGAACATATCGTCGTTGGCGAACAGAAAATGTTCAGACAGGCCCGGAATCCGATACAAGAAATACTCGATAACGGTTGAGTTGAAAGAAGGTAACGCTGCCGGCGGCATAATAGTGGTATGATCGACCACCTGTATGCGGGGGTTGCTGGTATCCAGCCATGCCGGCTGCTGGTCGTCCGTGACGATAAAAACACGCCGAATCCAAGGGGCGTGCTTTTCTACCGACCTTAACGCGTACCGCAATTCGTCGTTATTGACATAGCGCCCCTTGTTGTTGGTCTCGGAATGGTCGCTCAATATGCCCGTAGCCGCCCTTTTTTTGGCTTGCCATTTGGGGTCGTTGCCATCTACCCACAGGTATATCAAATCTATATCCTTGTGTTGGTTGCCCATTTTTTTGGTGTCTTTCCCTAATCAGCAATGCCGCGCAGTACTGAAAAGATGGCACAATTATAATCATTGTGATTGTATTTACCCTACAGGTGGATGCATTAACCCTGTGTTAACTGTGGATGTACTTATTATACAACGCTTGATTTCACCTTTTCAAGCACTTATCTTTGGACAAGAGAAGGGGCTGAACCATTTATCAGCCGAAAATAGCGGCATGAGTTGTTCACGGAAATTTACCCGGCTTCATGTAAAAGCGGCTGTGTTTTTAAGTCGCTTCATCGGCTGGCTGCAAGGCGGCGATCCGCAAAGGAGTAAACATAAGGGCGACTTACGCAAGGCAAGCATATTGACGGACTATTTTGCCCGGAAATATTTGACGGCAACCGATGGCCTGGTTCAACAGGAAGTGACCGTAGCAACGCCGGAAACCATCTGGCAATTCTGGGATAACCCTGCCGGACGAACGACGCCGGAAATCGTGAAGGCTTCGTTGGGAAGCGTCGAGAAATTTAAAGGCAACTTTGCGCACAAGGTATTGGATAATGCGACGATGTCAGCTTATTCGGATTTGCCTGGCTATGTCATGGATAAATTCAAGAAAGGGCAAATTGATTATACCCATTTTTCCGATTTGCTGCGGTTGAACTTATTGAAAAATCATGGTGGCATCTGGCTGGATGCGACAGGCTATATGACGGATACTGTGCCGGGGTATATTCTTGACGAAGATTTCTTTGTATTGCTGACAGGAAAATTAACGCATTTTCCCTATTCTTTTATACAAAGCTGCTTCATACGCGCTAAAAAAGGCAGCTTTTTGTGCGATGCATGGTATCAACTGTGCGTGGAGTATTGGAAAAAGGAAATCAAAAAACTGGATTATTTTCAACTTCACCTGATGTTTAAAGCACTGGTCGAGAACGAACGGACAGCAAAGGATTTGTTCGAACAAATGCCCCATATCGCCGAAGACGACATCCAGCAACTTATAGGGAACAAGTTGCTCGAAAAATTTGACCCGAACGAATGGAGTCGCATAAAAGAGGTTTCCTTTTTTCAAAAGACTACCTATAAAGTGCCACAGGGAACCGACTACTCCGGCACGTATTTATCAGCACTAAGCAAAACGCAACTATGAACCCGATTCAAAAAATCAGTGTGATCATTCCGGTTTATAATGTAGAAAAATATGTGTTGCCCGCATTAAACACTGTTCGTTTTCAAACTTACCAGAATTTGGAGATTATATGTGTCTTGGATTGTCCAACCGATAAATCGGAAGAAATAGTAAAAAAAGTAGCTATGGAAGATAATCGCATAAAATTGGTCGTGCATCCGGAAAACAGAGGTTTGCCTACCGCAAGAAATTCGGGCGTTGAACATGCAACCGGTGAATACATCCATTTTATGGATTCGGACGATTTAATAAGCCACGATTTTTACGAGATTTTACTGAACGCGGCAACTGAAACAGGCGCAGATGTTTGTGCTTGCTCGGTATTCAATGAGAAAAAACCGAAACAAAGCATCTGGTTTACGAAAGCGGAGGTATTAACGGGGCAGGACAAGATGCATAAATCCGACGTGTTGTATAGGGGGTGGGCATGGCGGTATTTAATCAGAAAAAGTTTTTGGGACGCGCATGGTTTCTCCTTTCCGGATTTCGTCCCCATGCAGGATATCGTTGTTGCCATTTCAATGATATACTACGCCAATAAACTTGCCGTCTGCCCGGATGCGGTTTATTTTTACAAAAACCGGAGCGCTTCCATCCTGAACAGAGACAAAACGGGAGACCATCCGGCGCTTAAAAAGCAATGGAAGGAAAATGTAAGGAATGCCCGGAGGGCGATAAAAGACTTGGTGAGGAACTATAAGATTAAACGTCCGCTAAAGCATGTCCTAAGGGAAAAGGAGCGTATAAGGGGCAGGTTCATCTGCACCAACGACCCGATAACATACGGGGAATTCGATAAAAAAATCAGTGTGATTATTCCGGTTTATAACGTGGAGAAACACCTGGCCAGGGCGTTGAGTTCGGTTCGGTTCCAAACATACCGCAATTTGGAGATTATCTGTGTGTTGGATTGCCCGACGGATAATTCCGCTGAAATCGCTACCCGGATCGCCGCTGAAGATGAGCGCATCACGCTGGTAACGCACCCAAGAAACTGCGGCTTGCCAGCCGCGAGGCATTCGGGTGTTGAAAAGGCAACGGGGGAGTATATCCACTTTATGGATTCGGACGACTGGCTTAGCCCTGATTTCTATGAAACATTGATACATGCCGCGGAAAAGGCACAAGCCGACGTTGCGGCCTGTTCGGTATATTATGAGAAAAAGCCGCACAAAAGTATTTGGTTCCGGAAAAGCGAAGTCCTGGTAGATGCCCACGATAAACTTGAAAAAACAGAAGTGACCATGCGTGGGTGGGCCTGGAGGTACTTAATACGGAAAGATTTTTGGACAGAACAGCAACTTTCTTTTCCCGATTTAGTGCCCATGGAGGATAAGCCCGTCATGATGGAAATGATTTATCATGCAAGCAAGGTAACGTTATGCCCAGGTGCGTTCTACTGCTACAAAAACCGGGAAAACTCGATATTGAACAAGGAACTTGACCCGATTATAAGAAAGCGCGGTAGTGAAAACCGTCGGAAAGCACGCGGGGTTATAAGCGGTTTTATGAAAAAAAATAAGATTAAACAGCCGAGTAGATTGAAGTATTACCTACGGAAATATATGGCAATAGGCCTGTAGCGGTGTTTTTCGGTTTTGCGACAAGCAGAAAATTAAAGCGGAGGAAAAATAATGCGGGTTTTTGAAAAAATCGGTAGTATACACAGGCAGCTAAAAAAGGCTGGAAAAGCAAAAAGGGACCTCTCGTTGCAGGCCGAAGTGGCCGAAAAGTTGGATGGGTATATCGCGGAATTTCTAAACGGGAGAATAGAAAAGGTGGTTACCGTTGCCAAAAAGCCAGAACTGGTTGGGAAAAAGATAATCTGGCAGTTTTGGCAACAGGGAGTAGATGAAAACACCCCCCAAATAGTACGCACGTGTTTTGATTCCGTAAAAAAGTACCGCAACGGATATGAGGTGATTATCCTGTCGAAAGACACCTTACCTGAGTACATCGATGACTTGCCTGCTTTCGTTTGGGAAAAATTCGGAACTGGTGGATTTGATTTCCCCAAAATAGCGAATCTTGTGCGGTTGCAACTGCTTTCGGCCTATGGCGGTGTTTGGCTTGACTCGACCATTTACCTGACGAAGCCGCTGGCGGAAAGCTGGCTCCGACAGGATTTTTTTGCGCTTCAACGCTCTGAAACACCGCCTCCCGATGCCTCTTTTTTTAATAAAACCGACCCCTTATTTTTCAATTGGAGCCCCACCAGCCAGGTGAAGTTGCTTAATTCGTTTATCGTAGCGAGACCTCGCCACAAAATCATTGACGATTTGCTTTCCATTCATCTCGCCTATTGGAAAAAAGAGGCAGCAATCAATCATTATTTCTTTTTTCAGCTGCTGTTTAACCGCATGATGCGGAACGCGGAGTGGAAAAACCTGAACTGTGAAATTGTCGGGCACACCGCTTGCCACAAGTTGCAATTGGTCGCATTCGACAAGTTTGACCGGCAGGTTTATGAGAAAGTCATCGAAAAAAGCAACTTGCACAAGCTATCGCTTTACCTTTCAAGAAAAAGACTGCCTACCGGGTCATTTGCCGATGTGATCATTAACAAGAAAAGCGAACAATAGGACGACCTTGTCAACGTTGTATTGGAAAAAGGCTATCACGGAAAAAGCAAACCGTAAAGCACAACACCAATAAAATAAACCAAAAATGCCAACGCCAATATGTTCCCGTGTTGGGAGGAATAGATTGGTGTTCTTTCAGATGGATTCAAATGAAAAAGTTTCTTCTGAAGAAAGGCGAACAGCGCATACATAATCATTGCCAGGAGTGTGCCCGCCAACACGCCGCCTACGACATCTGAGATGAAATGTACACCGAGATAAATTCGCGAATAGCTGATTAATATGGCCCAGACAAGTGCCACAAGTGTTACCCAGCGATTCCGGAAGAGCAACGACAAAAATACCGCAAAGCCAAAACTGTTTGTCGCGTGCCCCGAAATGAAGCTAAATCCGCCACCCCGATATCCATTCACGGTATCCACGAGGTCTTTGAAATCAGGATGATGGGTAGGCCGAAGCCGCTCAAAAAAGGGCTTCATGAATCCGGATGAAAACTGGTCGCACAACACAATCATCAAAACGAAGAAAAACAGCGCAAGTGCTGCCTCTTTTTTCGACGTTTTGTAAAAAAGAAACAGTGCCACAAACGCATAGAACACAAACCATACGCTGGTTTTGCTTACAATCCACATTACATGGTCCCAAAAAACAGAATCGCTGCCGTTCAGTAAAAAAAACAGGTCGCGCTCATAGGGGAGTATGCTTTCTATAAATTCTTTCATTCGGCATTCTTTGATCAGGGATCAAGATTACACAATATTCCTGAAAGATTCGGGGAGTTTTACCACCAATTTCCAGTTTGCCATTGCTGGTTTATTCCACGCGTATGGCGGCCTTACCCACGTTTGGACAGAACGCGCCAGGGGGAGCCATGTATCTCCCTGTTGGGCCTTTTTTTTGGTGACAAAATCGATGGTCTTTGCCCTTTTTTCGATGTGCCGCTTGCGCCCCGTTGCCATCCGGTCTTTATCGAGGAACCGTTGCTGAATGATATCGTAATCCACGGAGCCAAAATGTAATAAATAGAGGTTGGGGTCGATGTTGAAATTATGCCCTAGAACCCGGTGGAAGCCCGAACCCCAACTTACCGGGCGTGATATGACCGATGGTTTGGTGTACCGCGACGATACCAACGCATACTGCCGCTGCACCAGAAAAGGGAGGGTGTCATCAAGTTTAGCCTCTTCGCCCAGCTTCTGTCCAACATCCAGGCCTAGGCCCGACACGGAAGGTGCAATCTTAATTTCGCTTAGGTATTCGACCAATGTTTTTCCGCACCGGGGGTCTACGGCCAGAAATTCATCGGCATCGACTCCGATGACCAAATCGTAGTACTGGAGCAGGTAGGCCGCTACCTCCGAAAGGAACCCTAAGCGACGTTTCTCTGCGCGGACTACATGTTCCACAATACGCTTTTTATGCTTCACATTCACTTTTCCCGCGTTTTTCGGGATGGGTTGGTCCTCCCCGTCGAGGAAGACATACAGGTGTTCCTCCCCGAGGTGTTTGGCATAATAGTCAATCCAGCGGTTTAAGAAGAAGTCGTCGTTACGCGCCATGGTCAGGGCACATATTTTTTTTATTCTACCCATTGTTCAACAACGTAATTTAAATGTCGGTATGCAGGTTATCTTTTCATTTCTACAACTGCTAAATTACGGGGCGAATATCTGCCCAATATTTAGGGAATATTATATTATTGTGAAACGGTGAAAGCCTTGATATTTTTGTTCATATTTTTGTGTTTTCTTCAAATCGGTACGGCGGTTGCTATACATAGGGGTAATTAATAAATTGAGGGGGTATGATGGCTAAGCATTTATTCATAATCAGGCACGCAAAATCAGATTGGAGTTTCGATGTGAGCGATTTCGATCGGCCGCTCAATGCGCGTGGGTTCAAAAATGCCCCCGAAATGGCTAAGCAATTGGCTGATTATGCCATTAAACCCCAACAACTGGTCAGCAGTCCGGCCAAACGGGCCGTTACCACCGCCCAGGTATTTGCGGAGCACCTGCATGTCCCTGTAAACGAGATCAAGCTCGAACCGCGGATTTATGAAGCCCTGCCGAATACCCTGTTGCAGATCATTGGCGAGTTGGACAACCACGTAGACAGCGTAGCTTTTTTTGGACATAACCCCGGCCTCACGTTATTGGTTAATTACCTGGCCGACGAAACGATCTACAACCTCGTCACATGCAGCATTGTCCATCTCCGTTTCGATGATGTAGACGATTGGGCATCGATATCGGGAGGAATGGGCACCAACGTTTGGTTAGCGGAACCCGGGGGAGAAGTCTGAACACCTTGTTCCCGTGTTCGACAGAAAAATTGTATCTTTACCCCCAGATGCCGAACAAACTCCATAGTGAGACCTCGCCCTATCTGAGGCAGCACCAGTTTAATCCCGTTGAGTGGTACCCATGGGGCGAAGAAGCGCTGCAGAAAGCCAAAACCGAGAATAAGCTTATCATTGTCAGTATTGGATACTCTGCATGCCATTGGTGCCATGTGATGGAGCGCGAAAGCTTTGAAGATGAAGCTATCGCCACGTTGATGAATGAACACTTTATTTCCATCAAAGTGGATCGGGAAGAGCGACCCGATATCGATCAGATCTACATGATCGCAGTACAGCTGATGACCGGCCGGGGAGGCTGGCCGCTCAACTGCGTTTGCCTGCCCGATGGCCGGCCCATTTATGGGGGTACCTATTTTCCGCCGACGGATTGGAAGCAATTTCTAAAGCAACTGGTTGCCATGTGGAACGAGAACCCGCAATTGGCAAACGAATATGCTGAGCGGCTAACCGCTGGTATCCAGCAGAGTGAGCAACTCCCTTTAGCGCCCGTTCCTGACGGCTATGCTAATGAAGATGTAGTTCGTATTGTTACCCCCTGGAAAGATCGGTTTGATAAGAAAGAGGGAGGGCACCGCGGAGCACCCAAATTCCCATTACCCAACAACTGGCTGTTTTTACTGCGTTACGGCGTACTGATGGACGATGCCGACGTGATAGATCATGTTCACTTCACGCTCCGAAAAATCGCTTCTGGTGGTATTTACGATCACGTTGGCGGAGGATTTGCGCGGTACGCCGTAGATGAGCGCTGGCATATCCCGCATTTCGAGAAAATGCTGTATGACAATGCGCAGCTGGTAAGCCTTTACGCCGAAGCCTGGCAGCACCGGCCGATAGCTCAGTATAAACGTGTTGTCAGCGAAACGTTGCAGTGGGTGCAACGTGAGATGACCAGTGCAGAGGGTGGTTTCTACTGCGCGCTGGACGCGGATAGTGAAGGCGTGGAAGGGAAATTCTACACCTTTCAACAGCGTGAAATTGAAGAAGTGCTGGGCGAAGATGCCGAGTTGTTTATTCATTACTTCGGGGTAACCGAAGCCGGTAACTGGGGCGAAGAACACACCAATGTATTGAAAATCGACATCGACGCAGATAAGATGGCTCAAGATGCGGGGTTTTCAGCGGGAGAATGGAAAGCCGTTTTGGTTGCGGCCAAACGCAAACTGCGCGACTACCGTAGTAACCGGGTACGTCCGGGACTGGATGATAAATTGCTGACCGCATGGAATGCGATGATGCTTAAGGGATTTGTTGATGCCTATCGTGTTTTTGATATGCCCGAGTATCTCGATGTGGCATTGGCGAATGCAGCATTCATCAAGAGGCAGTTATATGCCGACGATGGCGGCTTGTGGCGCCAACCACCGACCAATGGTAAGGGCATCGCCGGTTTTCTCGATGATTATGCATTTACCATCGAGGCCTATATTGCGTTGTATGAAGCCACCTTCGATGAGGCGTGGCTGCACGAGGCGAAACGGCTCATGGCGTATGTGCTGGCTCATTTTTACGACGATGGTGCTTCGGCTTTTTTTTATACATCGGTGCATGCAGAACCGCTCATTGCCCGGAAGACGGAAACCATGGACAACGTGATCTCTTCTTCCACTTCGACCATCGCCCGGCAGCTTCGTTGGCTCGGATTGGCGTTCGACGAACCGCGGTACACGAATATAGCAAACCAGCAGCTGGCCAATGTGGTGCCGCATATCGGCGCATACGGGTCGGCTTATGCCAATTGGGCAGCGCAGTTGCTGGAAGAAGTCGGCGGAAGCCTCGAAATCGTCCTTACTGGCCCCGAATGGCTGGGGTTCCGCCGCGAACTGGATCGACATTACGTACCCAATAAAATGATATTAGGCGGAACAAAAGGGGGGCTCCCCTTGTTGGCAGGACGAATAAGCGACGTGACAAGGGCTTACGTGTGCCGAAACAAAACATGCAGTCTGCCCGTGGAGCAGGCCGATGAATTATTGCAATTAATTACAAGTTGATAAACCGGTCACGCGTGGTGCGCGACCCTAATTTAAAACAAAATGACTATAGCACCCAACAGCGTGGTAACGCTGACGTACAAACTCCACACCGTTGAAAATGGTGAGAAAACCTTTGTTGAAGAAGCCGGCAAAGACAATCCGCTGGACTTCCTGTTTGGCGCGGGTATGATGTTGCCGAAATTTGAGGAAAATATCGCTGGTTTGGGAGCTGGGGATACCAAAGATTTTGAACTGGCTGCCGAAGACGCTTACGGTGACGTCAATGAACAGGCCATTGCGCCACTTCCTGCCGATATGTTCAAGGAAAGCGGTCTTCCCGCTGTAGGCGAGATTTTGCCACTACAGGATAATCAGGGTAACCAGTTCCGTGGTAAAGTGACCGAGGTGAGTCCGGAGACCGTGGTGGTAGACCTTAACCACCCCATGGCGGGCCAAAACCTGCACTTCGCCATCGAAGTATTGTCCGTTCGCGAAGCTACCGAAGATGAACTGTCTCATGGCCATTCGCATGGTCCCGACGGTACGCACGGGCATTAGTCAGTACGATTTATTGTTTCGTTGCCCGGAGCATCTCCCGTTTGCCGGGTGCTCCGGGCACTTTTTCTATGATAAACCCAAAAGACCTCAGCGTGCGTTTGAGGTGGCCGGTAATGGCGTAGGTAACGAATACCCCGCCGGGCTTTAGCAACGTGCAGACGTGTCGCAACGTTTCTTCCGTCCACATTTCCGGCTGGTGCACAGCCGCGAAAGCATCGAAATACAGCACATCGAACCTTTTTTCAGTGGTAAATTCCATCGCCGCGCAGTGCGCAATTTCAAGCGAACATCCATCGAGGATAACCTGCGGTGCTGCTAAACTGTCCGTATACCGGGCGAGGAAAGCTGTCCATACCTCCCGACTGACGTAATCATCGTATCCAGTTTGTGATAGGGTGGGGAGCGGTAGTGGATACGCTTCAACGCCGGTATAGTCCAGCGAAATGCCCTTCGCGTAGCAGCTATCGGCCGTGAAGAGAAAATTGAGTCCGGTGCCAAATCCGATTTCCAATACGCTGACTGCCAGCGGCTGGTGCTGCTCCATGAAATGGCCGAGGCCCATGCTGAGGAACACATGCCTGCTTTCCTGTACCGCGCCGTGACGCGAATGATAATGTTCGCCGATGGCGGGATGATACAACGTTTTGGAACCGTCTGCCGTGACAACAAATTCGACCATGTCGTGCAAACTTAAAATAAATCCATTACTTTAGTGGCATAAAATATGGAAGGGCGGCTATCCAATTTCCTGAAAAATTACGGCAGCATTTTGCTGCTATTGCTCGGTATTATGGTGGGAAGCATCGTGGGTGGTTTTTTCCCGGGCACGGTTGTTTGGCTCAAGCCGCTAGGCGATATTTTCCTCAATCTGCTATTTGCTGCGGTCATCCCCTTATTGTTTTTCGCTATCGCTTCTGCGGTTGCCAATATCGATGGATCGCAGAAATTGGGTCGCATCATCTCGGTGATGGCCGGGGTGTTCCTCGGTACGATCGTCATCGCGGCGATATGCACCATCATCGCGCTGTGGTTTTTCCCTGTGGAAGCTCCCCAAGCTGTACAGGAAGCCAGCAGCGAGCTCCTTCAGGGCAATCCCGACGATACGTGGGGCGATAAACTGGTACGGTTCGTTACGGTGAATGAGTTCTACAAGCTGCTCTCGCGGGAGAACATGCTGGCCTTCGTGATTTTTTCCTTTCTCGTGGGTATTGCCACCATGCGGGCCGGAGAGGCAGGCCAATCGTTCCGTACGTTCCTCACTTCGGGCAATGAGGTGATGAAGCACCTGCTTATATTGATCATGAAAATCGCGCCCATCGGTTTGGGCGCTTATTTCGCATACCAGGTTGGCACGATCGGTCCGGAACTCTTCGGGTTCTATGCGAAGCCGTTGGGCCTTTATTATGTGTTGGGTGCCTGCTATTTCATTGTTTTCTTTAGCATCTATGCATATATGGCAGGCGGCAGGCCCGGTATCAACCGGTTCTGGAAAAACAACATCCTGCCTTCGGCTACTGCCGTGGGAACCTGCAGTAGCATCGCTACCATGCCCGTGAACCTATCGGTAGCGTCTAAAATGGGTGTGCCACCCGCTGTGGCCAACGTGGTCATCCCGCTGGGCGCAACGTTGCATAAAGATGGATCGTCGATGTCGAGCATCGTAAAGATCTATGTGGCGTTCGTACTGATTGGTTGGAACTTCTTTGACCCCATGACCCTGCTTACCGCTATCGGCATCACGGTACTGGTCAGCATTGTGGCGGGCGGTATTCCCAATGGCGGCTATATCGGCGAAATGCTGATGATTTCGGTGTACGGGCTTCCTGCCGAGGCGATTCCGGCGGTGATGATCATCGGCACGTTGGTTGACCCGATGGCGACATTGCTCAACGCTACCGGGGATAACGTGGCGGCCATGCTGGTGGGGCGGTTTGTAGGGGCGAAGGGCACGGCCGTTTTAGCTGTTAGGGAGAACGCAGACGGTAGATTGGACGCAGATGACACGGATCGAGCGGATTGACACGGATTTACTTTTACCCTTTGTGCAATTCCAAACATCGCGTAGCGGCGGTGCCGGTGGGCAGCATGTCAACAAGGTAGAAACGAAGGTGACGTTGTTATTCGACATCGCGGCAGCTACGGTTTTTTCCGAGGAAGAGAAAGTACGTATATGGAAGCACGTATCCAACCGGATGCAGGCCGACGGCTTCCTGCAGATCAGTAGCCAGAAAACCCGGAGCCAGTTGCGGAATAAGGAACTTGCCCTCCTGAAGCTGGCTGAATTGCTTTCAAAAGCCCTGAAAATAGAAAAGCCACGCAGGGCCACCAAGCCCTCCAAAGCCGCTGTGCAGAAGCGCCTTGATGCCAAGCGACAGCAGGCGCTACGAAAGATCAATCGGCGGAAGGACTGGTTCTAAAACCGATACCCCATCCCTACGGAGCCATACCGATGGCGGAAAAACATTCCCGGAACCTCCTTGGTGTAGAAAATGTATTGAAGATGCAACGAGAGTGCCTGCTTGGCATACATCACACCAACCTGGTTATACCATACCCACCGGGCAGGAGTATGTGTTACCGGCCCCTTGTCGCGCAGGAACATGCCCCCTTGGAGGGTCGCATCGTAACCCACGAAATGCAGACGCGGGCGGTAATATAGGAAAAGCTCCCTAGCCATCGGGCTGTTGCGTGCCTGCAATCGGCTGGACGTATATACAGATTGGTGCAACGGGTTGATGCGGCCGAACCGGAAACTGGGAGCGACCGAAAACCCTGTATGATTGAAGCCCAATGTTGCCTCAACATGCCCGGACACGTCAAACCAACTGGCCGGATTCCGATATAGCAACCCACCATACCGTGCAGCAGCATCTATGCCGAGCGCGTCTTTCAACTGGTATTGCCAACCCGCAATGTCGTAAAGCCGAAAAGCCTTGTGGATACTTTCCTGGAATTGTTCCCCGAGGGCCCGCTGGCCAATCGTGCCGATCTCCGCGGTGACCGATACGAACTGCTCGCTCTCAAAGTAGCGATCGAAACTGGCAGCAAGGAACAGATAGGCGGTGATGGGGCGATCCACTTCCTCAATGTAGTGGATGTTGGCCGTATAGGCATTGTACATCTTCTGCCCGATCGTAATGCCCCATATCCGGTTGGCTTCGGCGGCTGCTAGCTTGGTGCTATCTGCCGTTTTGCGGATACTGAAAAATATTCCATTGGTATAATATTGGTCTTGTTTATTGAACAGGTAAAGGTCGTTATCGTTGCGGAAGTTGAACTCGGCGCGGGGATGGTGTTGAGCCATGCATAGCGTAAAGCCAATCAGCAATACCGATACCATGCAGATTTTACCGATGCGAAACAGGTGGCTGGTCATTGTATAGTTAGTGGCGTCATCAATCGTCCCGAAGGCAAACATACGGATTTTTCCCCTACACATTCAGTTTAGAACGATTCTAAAAGAGCCCAATCGCTTGCATTATTCGTGCCTTCATTTTCCAATTCGTAATTTTGCAATCCGGTATTAATCCATTGGAGGATAACGACATGAAGAAAAGTTCAGTAATAGGTATCATCGTTATCGCGATAGCCATTGCCATGATTATTGTGATATATGCAGATTCGAGCACGTACTCCACCTTTAACGAAGCCAAGGAGAAGCAAACCGAACTGTATGTGGTAGGTGTGCTCAACAAAGAGAAGGATTTGCATTACGATCCGAAGACGGACGCCAACCACTTTTCGTTCTATATGTATGACAATGACAGCACGGAGTGCCGGGTGGTTTTCCGGGGCGCGAAGCCGCAGGATATTGAACGTTCCGAGCAGATTGTATTGACGGGCAAGATGGTGGGCAATGAATTCCATGCAAGTAAGATTTTGATGAAATGCCCATCCAAATACAACGAGGATGAGGTAGAAGTGATAGAGGCGTCAACAGCGAGCACCATGGGCGCCGTTGTGCTGCCAACCGGTAATCGTTAGTGTACGTAGATGGATATAACTTATGTAGGCGAGAGCCTGTTGCCGGGTAAAATCGGCCAGTTCTTTGTCATTCTTTCCTTTGGCTCCGCATTGCTGGCATGCGTGGCGTACTATTTTGCCACAAAGCAACGAGAAGACCGTTCGTGGTTGCAGATTGCGCGGGCGTCGTTTTGGGTCAATGTCGTATCGGTGGTGGCTATAGGCTCTTGCCTTTTCTACATCATTTACAACCATTTATTTGAATATCATTATGCCTGGGCGCACTCGTCTATGTCGCTGCCCACCCATTACATCATTTCGAGTTTTTGGGAAGGGCAGGAAGGAAGTTTCTGGCTCTGGATGTTCTGGCAAGCATTATTGGGCACTGTGTTATTGTTTAAGGCCAAAAGCTGGGAAAGCCCCGTGATGACCGTGGTGATGCTTTGCCAGGCCGTGCTGGGTTCCATGCTTATTGGTATCGCCATCTTCGGTGAACGCGTGGGAAGTTCGCCCTTCATCCTGTTGCGGGATGCCATGGAGGCGCCGATTTTCACCGACCCCAATTACCTGGGGATGATTGCAGATGGCCGTGGCCTCAATGCCTTACTGCAGAATTACTGGATGGTCATCCATCCACCTACGCTGTTTCTGGGGTTTGCCGCCATGATTGTTCCCTTTGCTTACGCAACTGCCGGGTTGTGGACGCGGCGTTACAAGGAATGGATCACACCGGGTCTGCCGTGGGCACTCTTCGCCGTGATGACTTTGGGGGCGGGCATTATCATGGGTTCGTTCTGGGCCTACGAGGCACTCAATTTCGGAGGGTTCTGGGCTTGGGATCCGGTAGAGAATGCCTCCATTATCCCCTGGTTTACGCTCATCGCCGCGGTACACGTCATGGTGGCCTACAAGAACTCGGGGCATTCTTACTTCACCGCTACGTTTCTGGCGATGGTAAGTTTCGTGCTGGTTATCTATGCGTCCTTCCTTACCCGGAGCGGCGTGCTGGGCGAGACATCGGTGCACTCATTTACCGATCTAGGACTGTATTGGCAACTGGTGGCATTCAACTTGATTTTCCTAGGGGTGATGGTTTATTTTCTCGTAACGCGCAAGCGCGAGATGCCGTCGCATCAAAAGGAGGAAGATATCTATTCGCGCGAATTCTGGTTGTTCATCGGTGCGCTGGTGCTTACGGTAGCCTGTGTGCAGATCATTGCATCCACTTCGGTACCCGTATTCAATGCCGTCTTCGGTACGGACGTGGCTCCCCCCATCGATCCGGTGCAGCATTACAATAAGTGGCAGGCCGGCTTTGCCGTGGTGGTGGGCTTGCTTTCTGCATTCACGCAGTTCATGAAATACAAGCGGACCGACGTGCGTAAGTTTTTCACGGCAGCCATCGCGTCGTTGGTGGCTGCGGCGTTGGTTACGGCCATCGTGGTATACGTCACGGGTGTATATACCAATTTCATGTATATCCTGCTCGTATTTTCCGCAGCCTACACCATCGTTGCCAACGGGAAGATATTGGGCGAAGCCATCCGCGGCAAATGGAAGCTTACTGGGTCCGCTGTCGCCCACATCGGTTTTGGGTTGTTGCTTATCGGTGCGCTCGTAGCGGCAGCTACCAACGAAGTGATTTCCGTAAACAGTGCCAATTACATCGCTGTAGCCGGTTTTGACCAGGTGGAAAATCCCGGCGACAACTTATTCCTTACCGAGGGCGAACCTGTGCAGATGGGCGACTACCGCATTACCTACGTAGGCGACAGCGTGGCGCCGCCCAACGTGTATTACAAGATTAACTACGAAAAAGTCGACGAAGAGTCAGGCCGGATAACCGAGAGTTTCCAGCTACGGCCGTTTGCACAGAATAACCCGGATATGGGGGGGCTGATCGGCACACCGGATACACGCCACTACCTTACCCACGATGTCTATACACTCATTACCGCCGCCATGTCTGATTCGCATACACAGGCACAGGGCGATGGTACCCCGACCGGCTTTGAAAATTTTGAAGAGCCGGCCGTGTATGAAACCAATATCGGCGACACCCTGCGGTACCGCAACGGGTACATCGTGGTTGAAGGCATCAACCGCAATGCGTCGGTGCAGAACATTCCGCGTAAGGAAGACGATGTCATCGTCGGACTGAAGGTCAAAGTACATTCCGTAGGCGGCGAGACCTATGATGCCGAGCCGGTATTCCTTATCCGGGATGGCAATACGTTCGATCTGTTCAAGGATGTGGAAGAGCAGGGCCTCCGGCTTCGCTTCAGCAACATCATGCCGCAGAAAGACAAGCTGGAGCTGATGGTGTACCAGAAGCCCGTGCCCGAGAAGCGGTGGGTGGTATTCAAAGCCATCAAATTCCCGTATATCAATTTCTTCTGGTGCGGTGCCATCGTGATGACGATCGGTTTCCTGCTGTCTATCATCCGCCGCAACAAAGAAATCAAACCACAGAAAGCCTGATGGATATCGTACTGCTCGGTAGCGGCAACGTGGCGACCCACCTGGGCCATGCGCTGGCGCGGGCAGGTCACCCAATCAAGCAAGTCTACAGTCGAACGCGGGTGCACGCGCAGACCCTAGCGGCCAGCTTGGGGGCTGAGGCAACCAATGACCTTGCAGACATCCGTACGCAAGCTCATGTATACATCGTCGCTGTGAAAGACGACGCCCTTGCCACCGTGGTGGCACAGTTGCCCGTTGCATTGAAGGGTATGGTGATACACACAGCCGGGAGCGTAGATATGGCCGTGTTGGCCGCCACTAAGGACTATGGCGTGTTATATCCCTTGCAGACATTTTCGAAAGCGAAGGCCGTAGACTTTTCTACGATCCCCATTGCGGTGGAAGCTTCGGACGAAGCTGCTTTGGTACGGTTAGAAGCATTGGCGGGTAGCTTATCGGATCGTGTTTTTCGCTGCGATTCCCAACAGCGCCTTTCAATGCATGTCGCGGCCGTATTCGCCTGCAATTTCACCAACCACCTTTACGCCATTGCCGCGGATATCCTTAGTGAGCACGGCCTCGATTTCGACGTCATCCGGCCGCTTATCCTCGAAACGGCCCAAAAGGCGATGGAGCATCCACCCAAAGAAGTGCAGACCGGCCCCGCCGTGCGGAATGATGTGCATACCATGGAAAAACATTTGGCGCTGTTGAAAGTTAACCCTGCACTGGCGCAACTTTACCGGCTCATCAGCAAGCGGATTGGATAAGTTTGACCGTTGATGGAGTTGTGGAAATTCGATGAACTGATCGAAAACATCCTTTTGGAAGTCGAAAATTATTTCAACGGTACCTTCAACGGAAGTATCCGTATCAGGGAATTTAAAGATACCATTGTCAAAATGCCGTTCGTTTCCGGAAAATTGTAGGGAAGCTACTTAATTCGTATTTTCGCGCCCATGGACAACCAACTGGTGCTGTATAACACGCTAACAAGGGCTAAGGAAAAATTCGAGCCACTGAATCCACCTTTTGTAGGAATGTATGTCTGCGGCCCCACTGTATACAGCGATGTACACTTGGGCAATTGCCGTACGTTTGTATCGTTCGACCTCATATTCCGTTACCTCCAGCACCTTGGATATAAGGTGCGCTATGTGCGTAACATCACCGATGCGGGCCACCTGGAGGGAGACAACGACGAAGGCGACGACAAGTTCGCCAAGAAGGCGAAACTGGAACAATTGGAACCCATGGAAATTGTACAGAAGTACACCTTGGGCTTCCATGAGGTTTTGCGGTTGTTCAATACGCTGCCCCCCAGTATCGAACCTACGGCTACGGGCCATATTTCCGAGCAGATTGAGATGGTTAAGGGAATCATCGACCAGGGCTATGCCTACGAAGTGAATGGTACCGTCTACTTCGATGTCGAAAAGTATGTGAAAACATACGATTACACCATCCTTACCAATCGCAAATTGGACGACATGCTAAACAACACCCGCCCGCTCAACGGGCAGGATGAGAAGCGTGGCCGCCTTGATTTTGCCCTCTGGATCAAAGCGAAGCCTGAACACATCATGCGCTGGCCTTCGCCTTGGGGTATCGGTTTCCCCGGATGGCATATCGAATGTTCTGCCATGAGCAGTAAATACCTGGGCGATCAGTTCGATATTCATGGTGGCGGGATGGACCTCGCCGCAACGCACCACACCAACGAAATCGCCCAATCGCAGGCCTGCCACCATACCCAACCGGCAACCTACTGGATGCATACCAATATGCTGACAGTAAACGGCACACGGATGTCTAAGTCGGCAGGCAATGGGTTCCTGCCCCAAGAGCTTTTCAGCGGCAGCCATCCGTTACTGGAACGTGGCTACTCACCCATGGCCGTGCGGTTTTTTATGTTGCAGGCCCATTACCGGAGTACGCTCGACTTTTCCAATGAGGCGTTGGAAGCGGCAGATAAAGGCTATAAAAGGTTGATGAATGCCATGGCGTTGCTACCTAAACTGAAACCGGCTACTAAAAAGACCCATGTGGGCATCGATGATTTGAAGCAACGCTGTTATGCAGCGATGGATGACGACTTCAATAGCCCGGTATTGATAGCCGAATTGTTTGAGGCTGTGCGCATGGTCAATAGCGTATACGACGGTAAACTCGCCATGGATGAGCCCAGCCTAGCGGCATTGACTGCGTTGATGCAGGATTTTGTACACAATGTGTTGGGCTTGGTTGATGACAATACGGGTTCTGATGATTTCGAGAAACTGATGGAAGTCGTTATCGGTCTCCGGAACGAGGCAAAACAACATAAAGACTACGCCACATCAGACCGGATACGCGAAGGCCTCAATACGGTAGGCATTCAACTCAAAGATAGCAAAGAGGGTACGCTTTGGAATAAGATTTGATTGGTTGAGTTGCTTTTTAAAGTTTATTTATCAAACCCCTGGGGAATGACCGTTATTAGTAGGATTGGTTTTATTGTTTTGTTGCTTGTTGGCTCCCATTCGGTGAATGCGCAGGTACTGGGTAAGGTTGGAAGTTTATTGATGGCAGACCGTACCGCGGCGAGGCTTTCCGAAACGAAGGGGCCGTATGCGGCATGGAGCTCCGTAGTGGACCGCAATTCGACTTTTTTTACCCCCAAGCCCATTGATGCCCTCGAATACCTGAATAGCCGTCCGAATATTCCCGACGTGATGACGTGGAGGCCCACCTTCGCAGCCATTGCCAAGAGTATGGAGTTCGGTGTAACCGCAGGAACCCTTTCTTTCCAACGCATCGGCGCCATTAAACGATATGGCGAATACGTGACCGTATGGCGGCGCGACCGCAAGGGCAATTGGAAAATCGACCTCCGTGCCCAGATTGAACACCATGGTGGTAATGAGGAACCCGATCTTCACTACGTTGAGCCTGACAATAAAGATTACACGCGATTTAAAACGAAGGAGCGGATACAGCAGCGTAAAGAAATCGTAACGAGCAATGATCAATTGCTGTCTACTGTGCTCAAAACAGACGCTGCGATTGCCTACGGCGAGTTTTTGGCAGAAGATGCGCGGCTCTATTTCCCATGGAAAACTCCCATTATCGGCAAAGCGGCCATTCTCGATTTTGTGAAAGAGCAGGATTTGGCCGTACAAGCGAAATCGCTGGTAGCTAATCGGTCGTACAGTGGTGAGCTTGCCTATTCTTACGGCGAAGCCTTTGTGGCTACGGCATCAGAAACATTGCAATGTAATTACGTACGGATATGGCAACTACAACCCGATTTCCAATGGCGGGTTATCATTGAGATGTTGTTTGAGTCGTAAGTCTTTTTAGTCTCTATCCGTCAGACTTATGACTTACTTACGACTAATGACTTGCGACTAAAGCTTCGCGATCTTTCAGCCAGATTTTCAAATCGTCGCAATCGTGGTATGCTTCATTGATGTCGATAAACGTTACTTCGCGGCGTGTTTCAAACCATTCGCTCAGCTTGCGGTTAATCTTATCTTGGAGTGCGGCTTCCTTTATTTTGGCAAAATCCATATCAAGGCTGGCTTGATGGGGTGGTGTACGGGACTTAAGGTACGTAAATCGGTATCCGGTTTTTCCGGTGCGATCGGTAAACTGTGCTGGTCGCGAATACGCACCCGGTTGTAACGTATCGATGGCCGTAAAAATCGAGGCATCCAGCTTGTCGGCCGGAATCAGCGTGGTGCGGCTCTGTTGGCTCTCCATATTAAGCAACATACCCCCATTATATTTGGTTTCCTTATTATCGGAATGGAGTGTGGCCGCACTGTAGAAATCAAGTTTCTTGTTCACCACATTATCGTAGATGCTGTCGATGCGTGTTTTGGCCCGCTGCAAACTCGCTGCCGTGGGCTTGATTTGAATGAGTATGTGCCGGGTACGCACTTCTTCGCCTCGACGCTCCAACACTTCCAGGAAATGGAAGCCATGTTCGGATTCGAATACCGGCGATACTTCCCCCGGTTTCATCCGAAACGAAACGGCCGTGTATTCCTTTACCATCATGTCTCGCGTATGGAACCCCAGGTCGCCACCATAGGGGGCAGAGCCACCGTCTTGGGAATATAGCCGCGCTATCGTCGCAAAATCCGACCCATCTACCACCTGCTGACGGAGTTGTTCAGCGCGGTCGCGGAACTGCTGCTTTTCCTCACGCGTAAGCTGGGGGAATACCACCAATTCGCCAACCTCCACTTCGGTGTTGAAATAGGGAAGGCTGTCGGCATCGAGCGTTTCAAAATATCGCCGTACCTCCAATGGGGTCACATCGATACCCGATACAATATTTTGCTGCATCTTTTTGGCTTTGAGCTGTTCGTATACGCTCGGCCGCATCTCTTCCTTATACTGTAGTAACGAACGGTTGAGGAACTGCTCGAGGCGCTCTTGCCCGCCAGCTTGGCCTGACATGTAGCGCAGGCGGGCATTGATGTCGTCATCCACCTCGCCCTCGCTCACTTCGATCGAGTCGATAGCGGCTTGCTGGGCCAGTAATTTCTGGGTGAGCTGCTGCTGTAGGATGTAGCATTTGAAATCTGTGCTAGCCTTGTTGCCCTGGGCAAGGTATTGGGCATATTGCATTTCGATCTCCGATTCCAGGATGATGTTTGATCCCACAACTGCTGCCACCCGGTCGATGACCTGTGCTTCTTGGGCCGAGGCCCAACGGGATGTACCTATTAATGCCAAAACCAGGAAAATGCAGTTATGTCTACTCATTTAGTTGTATATTTCAATATTGTTCTTCTCGCGGGCATCTGCTACGATGCTCCGTTGCATTTGATCAATCAGATCGATCTTGCGTTTGTTCAAAATTAAATTGCGGATATGGTCCCGTACCAACGGCAGCGGCGAGCGTGCTTCCCTCAATTTCGAATCGTGCAAAATTATCAGATATAATTCATTATTTTCAATTATTTCAAAAATTCGCTCCGTTTGCGTGTAATTCGCTTCGCCGATCTTTGAAATAGGGATTTCTTTTACAAGGTCGTCAACGTAGTGCCATGAGGTATCAAGCAGTGCGTATTCCGATGCGTACATGGCGCAGTATTTGGTCAATAGATCCTGTGCTTCAAAATCCGGAGAAACGAGCATCCGCTTCACCCGCTCGAGCTCGGGTGCATCGGTTCGTAGGCGGATATAGGAGCGCTTGAGGATGGGCTGCTGGAGTATGAACAGTTCCGGTCGCCCATCGTAGTATTGCCGTACCTCATCGTCAGTGACCACGGTATCCAGTTTCTGGCTCACCAGTGCTTGTTCATACTCATATACGATAAGGCCATTTTTATACGTTTCGACCTGTTTGTTGAGGTGCTCGGTATTCATGTTGACATTGCGCTGCGCGTGGTAGAGCAGCGCTTGCTGGCGTAGCCATTGTTCGATGTAGGCACGCACCAATTGCGTGCTGTCATTGCCGGTTACCCCGGTAGGAACCACACCCTTCAGGTCTTCGGGATAAAGAAATTGATCAAATGATCGTGCCACAGGGGTCGGTTTTTCATGATCGCAGGCCGAAAGTAATGCGGTGAGGATCATAACCATCCATATACACACCCTGATCATTAGCTTTTCCATGCAACGCGCACAACCTACTTATACAAGTGGCTAAAATACATATTCGTGGCCAATACCTAATGAATTTAACCATTTTTAACACATCCCGGATGCTGTTCAGCAACGGTTGCAAAATCTTTGTAGCAATATGCACGATTCTTTTCATTAATGCTATTTTTGTGTACCCGGTAAGGAAGGGTAATGCCAACGATAGCAATGTGTCACTCATAACAAAATCAATATAATAATGGTCAATAAACCAATCAATCGCAAACTAAGGATGGGCATGGTAGGCGGTGGGAAAGGCGCCTTCATTGGTGAAATCCATCGTATCGCGGCTGTGATGGACGGTCAGATCGAACTGGTGTGCGGAGCATTCAGTTCCGATCCGGCTCGATCGAGGGAGAGCGGCGAGTCGCTGTACCTTCCTGCCAACCGCGTATACGGAAGCTACCAGGAGATGATAGCCGCGGAGCGTGAACTTCCTGAAGGTGAGCGCATGGATTTCGTCAGCATCGTTACACCAAACCATGTTCATTTCGAACCGGCTATGCTCGCACTGGAAAACGGATTCCACGTAGTACTGGATAAGCCGATGACGCTTGACCTGCAAGAAGCCAAAAAATTGCAGCAGCGGGTTGAAGAGACGGGGCTGTTATTTTTACTCACCCACACCTATGTAGGTTATCCCATGGTGCGGCAGGCTCGAAAGCTGGTACGCGATGGCGTGCTCGGCAAACTCCGTAAGGTCTATGTGGAATACCCGCAGGGATGGCTTAGTTGGCCTTCAGAGCGGGCAGGCGACAAGCAAGCAGCATGGCGTACCGACCCCGGCAAGTCGGGCAAGAGCGGCTGCATGGGCGATATCGGCACGCATGCCCTGCACCTTGCCGAGTTTGTTTCCGGCTTGCGTACCACGCAGTTATGTGCCTCGTTGTATACCTATGTGGAAGGGCGTAGACTGGAAGACGACGGGAATATCCTCCTGCAGTTCGATAATGGCGCCAGCGGCGTGCTGATGGCTTCGCAGGTGGCAGCTGGCGAGGAGAATGCACTGAAAGTGCGCATCTATGGCGAGAACGGCGGACTGGAATGGAACCAGCAGGAACCCAATACGCTAACGGTGAAATGGCTGGACGAGCCGGCCCAGCTATACCGTGCCGGGGGCAATGCAGCCATCTCGCCAGAGGCACGTGCCTTTTGCCGCACACCGGTGGGGCATCCGGAGGGTTACCTCGAGGCCTTTGCCAACCTGTACCGCAGCTTTGCCGACGCATGGCGTGAACGACGCAGCGGTGGGGTGGCTGAGGGGGGCGATTTCCCTTCCGTGGCCGACGGTGTGCGCGGAATGGCCTTTCTTGACAATGTGCTGCGCAGCAACGAAAGCACGGAAAAATGGACACCCTTTACGGTGTAGGGCGGTGCAGTCTACGATAATAATGAATCGATTAATTTTTTAAACTCAGAGTAACTATGCAAACGATTAAAGGTCCCGGTATTTTTCTTGCCCAGTTTTTGGGCGATCAGCCACCATTCAATTCGCTCGAATCCATTTGCCGCTGGGCGAAGGATTTGGGTTTTAAAGGCGTGCAGATACCTACGTGGGCTACCGATTACTTCGACCTGCAAAAGGCAGCGGAGAGCAAGACCTATGCGGATGAAATCAAAGGGCTGGTTAATGAAATCGGTCTGGAGATCACCGAGCTATCCACCCACCTGCAGGGGCAACTGGTAGCGGTGCATCCCGCATACGACGATCAGTTCGACGGATTTGCGCCGGCACAATACCACCATAATCCCAAGGCACGTACCGAATGGGCCGTGCAGCAACTGAAGTACGCGGCCAAAGCGTCGGCCAATCTTGGGCTCACTGCGCACGCCACCTTCAGCGGAGCGTTGTTATGGCAAACCGTGTATCCATGGCCACAGCGCCCCCAGGGGTTGGTCGATACGGGTTTTACCGAGCTGGCCAAGCGCTGGCGGCCGATATTGGATGCCTTTGATGAACAGGGTGTGGATGTATGCTACGAAATCCACCCCGGGGAAGACCTGCACGACGGGGTAAGCTATGAGCGCTTCCTCGAAAAGGTAGATAACCACCCGAGGGCCTGTCTGCTGTATGATCCCTCGCACTTCGTGCTGCAATGCCTGGATTACCTCGCTTACATCGACCATTACCACGAGCGTATCAAGGCGTTCCATGTGAAGGATGCCGAGTTTAATCCATCCGGCAAACAGGGCGTATACGGTGGTTATTCTGGCTGGGTGGAACGTGCCGGGAGGTTCCGCTCGCTGGGCGACGGACAGGTAGACTTCAAAGCCATATTCAGCAAGTTAACAGCATATGACTTCAAGGGGTGGGCGGTAATGGAATGGGAATGTGCGTTGAAGCACCCCGAAGATGGGGCCCGCGAAGGCGCGGTATTCATCCAAGACAACATCATCCGCGTTACGGAGAAAACCTTTGATGACTTTGCCGGTGGTGAAGCCGACGAAGCGAGTAACCGGCGCCTGCTGGGCTTGGGATAATCTACAGGAATGGGGCTTGGACGATTTCGTTACGGTTGGAATAGGGTGTCCGGCACTTGGGCATTTTTCCGCTGATTGGCAAAATCGATGCGGGTGCTGTCTCCCGTGGCATCGGTGAGGGTGACTTGGGTAAGCAACAGGCTGGTTGGGTCGAAGATGAGCTCCACTTGCTGGATGTATTTCCCAAGTGATTTGTCCTTCGGTGTCAGTATTGCTGCGCACCCGGCTTTCTCGCGGTAGTAGGTGATGTCGAACTGGCTTTCATCGAGCATATTACCCCCTTGTACGGATCCTATCAAGAGCTCGTTCAACCCTTTCATCCGACGGTTGGCGGTTAGGTTCGTTGTTTTGATGCGGCCATCGTGTATGGCATGCATCGTTTGGCCGTCGAAAATGACCGCATAGTTGGTAGGCGACACGTATTCCCACCGTATTTTGCCCGGAGCCTTGAAGTAGAGCTTCCCGGTGGAGCGGATGGCATTGTCCATGTAGCTGAGCTCCTTGGTCTGGGTAAAATCACTTTGCAGCGATTGCAGGTTTTTGGTCGCAGCCGTTATCGCTGCCTTCAACGCCGTTGATTCCGCCGTGTTGAGTGCCTTGCGTTGCGCGAATCCCACTGTGCAGCATAGCAATAGGGCTATAGCAACTATGTTATACTTCAGTATATGCATGCTTATCGATTAATTGAGATACGGTGACCAAATGATAACCATGTTGGTGGAGTTGGGGCAACAACTGTTCCAAAATCGGTACAATCCGGCCGTGCGTATCGTGCAGCAGAATGATGGCGCCCGGCTTTACCTTTTCCAATATCATGCGGACGATTTGAGCTGGCGAGCGGCTTTCCAAGGTGTCATAGGGGCGCACACGCCATCCGATGACGCGATGGCCGCTCATGCGGATCGCCTGGGCAAGGTGCGGTGTGGTTACGCCATATGGTGGCCGGAAAAATATCGGCCGTAGGCCGATAACCTGCCCGATTGCGGTATCGGTTTGCTGCAGTTCTTCGAGCCAGTTGGTTTTTCCATTAAAATCGATCGACCGTGCGTGGGAATAGGAATGATTGCCCACTGCGTGTCCGGTGTCATGGATTCGCTGCACGACATCGGGATGCTTTCTCACATTTTTCCCGATACAGAAAAAAGTTGCCTTGACGTTGTATCGGTCTAACAGTTCAAGTACCTGCGGCGTATAAACCGGGTGGGGGCCATCGTCAAACGTGAGAGCAACCTGGCGATCGGTAGCAATGCCTTGATGGGTTACTTTTAGGAAGAAGTTCGCTTGGATATGGAAGGCACCCCACGCGATGATGGTAAGGCCAATGACAAGCGCTGTAATCACCAACCAGCCAATCATAAGTCTACCTTTCCCATGCTGCAAACTTAACCAAATTGGATTTGAGATACAAATACCATAATCGGCTGGCGGTTGACCGCTCAACTGGTTTTGATGGGAATAACGACACCGATATCAAGTAGTCTCTGTCATAATTGTAATTAATCATATTCATTTTTTTTGCAATTCAATTTTTTATCTATACATTCGCCTTTGACCAATAGCGTGCCTTATACACTTAATGTATGGTAGATTGTAGCGTGCAGGGTCTAAATAGATTATTAACCTTTTTATTGTTAACCTTTTAAAATAAATCTGAATGATCGATAATTACCATTGACTAAACAATTTTCATCTTATTGCTTTTTGATTTAGATAGTCTAACCAAATTAGCGCTTTAGAAATGAAGCGGTCTGTTTCGTGTCGTCTAATGGCCGCATTACTATTATTTAATTGTATAATAATCAATCAATTAACTAAATTTATGAAGAAGTATTGTGTGAGAAAACAAACAACAACCTATTCAATTTGGGTAGTCTTGTTTTTATTTTCTATTTTTTTAGTTTCGCCGGCGATTCATGTTAAAGCAGCGGCGTTTTATCCACAAGAACAATCGCAGAATCAACAGCGGGTAAAGGGTAAAGTAACGGATGAGGGCGGAGATGTTGTCGCTGGGGCAACAATTTCGATTAAAGGAAGCACACGGGGGGTAATGACCGACGAGTCCGGTGATTTCGTATTGGATGATATCCCACTCAATACGGTATTGGTTGCTACGTTCCTCGGAATGATTCCGGAGGAAGTCGTCTATACCGGACAGGCAACGTTGAATATCGTGCTCAGATTCCAATCGAGTGAATTGGATGAAGTAACAATCGTTGCCTTTGGTAAACAAAAGAAGGAAAGCGTACTGGGTTCGATTACGACAATCAAGCCAAGCGAGTTAAAAGTGCCAAGCAGTAACCTGACCACCGCTTTTGCCGGCCGTGTTGCAGGTTTGATTTCCTTTCAGCAAAGCGGCGAGCCGGGAAGGGATAATGCAAGCTTCTTTATACGGGGTATTACCACTTTTGGGGCGGACGCAAAGAGAGATCCGTTGATCCTTATTGACGGGGTAGAGCTTACAACCGAAGATTTGGCCCGTCTTAACACAGACGATATCGCTAGTTTTTCGATCATGAAAGATGCTACGGCAACTGCACTGTACGGGGCTCGCGGAGCCAATGGTGTTATTGCCGTTACAACCAAGGAAGGAACGGAAGGGAAAGTCCAGATCAATGTCCGGGCCGAAAATTCATTCTCTTCCCCAACGAAACGGATCGATGTTGCCGATCCCGTTACCTTTATGCGCATGCACAACGAGGCCATTAAAACACGCGATCCGTTGGGTATACCCATTTATTCACAGGAGAAAGTCATCATGACCGAGCGCGGGCTTTACCCGGATATTTTTCCGGCTACCGACTGGTACGATGCGATGTTTGATGACGTAATATCTAACCAGCGGGTCAACCTGAGTTTAAGTGGAGGGGGTAAAGTAGCTAGGTACTACGTGGCGGCGAACGTGACACAGGACAACGGGAACATGAAAGTCGACAATCGGAATAATTTCAATTCGAACATTAGCCTGACAAAGTATGCTGCCCGCTCCAATGTGAATGTGAATGTGACCAACACAACGGAATTGATACTTCGCCTGAACGTGACTTTTGACGAATATATAGGGCCGATAGACGGTGGTACGCAAATGTACAATAAGGTGATGCAGGCAAACCCTGTACTTTTTAAGCCTTACTACGAGCCTGACGAACAGTTTACCTATGCCAAACATATCCTGTTCGGAAACTATGGAAATGCCGGATATACCAATCCTTATGCAGAATCATTGAAAGGGTACAGGGATTACAGCAAAAACCAGGCATTAACGCAATTTGAACTCAAACAGGATTTGTCTGGGGTAACCCAAGGACTGAGTGCACGGGCGTTGTTTAACATGAACCGCTATTCGGAATATACGGTAGATAGGCAATATTTCCCTTTTTATTATGATATGCAATCATACAGTTTGGCAGATCAAAGCTATAAATTGCAGCGATTGAATCCCGCCGGTGGTACCGAATACATCAATTATATCCCCGGCCAACGATACATCAACACCGTGTTTTACTTGGAAAGTGCGGTCGATTATAACAGAACATTCAACGACGTTCACAGCTTGGGGGGATTGTTGGTTTACACCATGAGAAGTCAAAAACAGGGTATTTCCGACAACCTGCAACTATCGCTGCCTAGTCGGAACATGGGTGTTTCCGGACGCTTAACCTATAATTATGATTCCAGGTATTTTGCCGAATTTAATTTTGGGTATAACGGATCCGAACGCTTTTCGGCGAACAACCGTTGGGGATTTTTTCCCTCCGCAGGCTTTGCGTGGATGATATCCAACGAGCGTTTCTTCGAACCGATGACCAACGTCTTCAGCCAACTGAAGCTTAAAGGTACTTACGGATTGGTAGGCAACGACGGCATTGGAAGTGGCTACGACCGCTTCTACTATTTGTCAGAAGTAAACATGGATGCAGGACGGGCGGTTAACTGGGGAACCCAACTGAATTATAATCCGCTGGGCATAAGTATCTCCCGATATGCTAACGATAGAATTGGTTGGGAAACAGCGTATAAATCGAATGTCGGGCTTGAGGCAACTACAGTTTTCGGTCTATCTACAACGATTGAATTTTTTAAGGAGCGGAGGGAAAACATCCTGCTGAACCGGGTTATTCCGGCAACGATGGGAATTATCCCTGATGTGAAAGCCAATTTGGGCAAAGCCGAAGGAAAAGGGGTCGATGTGGAATTGAACTATGAAAAAATCGTGAGCCCGGACTTCTGGTTCACCGGGCGAGGAACCTTCACCTATGCCACAAGCAAAGCCATAGAATGGGAAGAACCCGACTATTCGGCAACGCCGTGGTTATCGAAAATCGGGCAACCCTTGAGTCAACAATGGGGGTTTGTAGCGGAACGCCTCTTTGTAGACGACGAAGAGGTTGAAAATTCGCCCACGCAATTCGGTTCGTATATGGCCGGGGATATTAAGTATAAAGATATCAATAGCGATGGGCAAATCACCGATTTGGATAAAGTCCCGATTGGTTTTCCGACGACTCCGGAAATCAATTATGGGTTCGGTCTCTCCGTGGGTTATAAATCCGTTGACGTGTCGTTTTTCTTCCAAGGCTCAGCTCGTCAATCCTTTTGGGTTGATTTAAAGAAAACAACGCCGTTCCTGGATGGTAACTCGGGAATATCGGGAGAAGATGACGGCTTAATCGGGCATAACGCGATTATACAGGCCTTTGCAGATAGTTATTGGTCGGAAAGCAACCGCGATGTATACGCGTTGTGGCCACGGCTTGCCAACTACGAGATTGAAAATAACCGGCAACAAAGTACTTGGTATATGCAGGATGCGACTTTTCTACGCCTGAAATCCGCAGAGATCGGTTATACGCTACCTACAACACTAACGGAGAGATTCTTTGTGCGAAACCTCCGGGTGTATGCCAGTGGAACCAACTTGATGTCGTGGAGTGGATTTAAATTGTGGGATCCGGAAATGGCCGGAAATGGATTAGGATATCCTGTACAACGCGTATTCAACCTCGGATTGACCGTAAATTTATAACAAGCATGGAACGTAACATGAAATCAACATTGAAAAAATATATATGCTCGTTAGTCGTACTAACAACGATTTGCTCCTGCAATTACCTGGATGTGGTACCGGATAACATTGCAACGTTGGATAATGCCTTTTCTGATCGATACACAACAGAAAAATATTTAGCAACGTGTTATTGGGGAATGCCAAAATCCGCAGGTTGGAATGAAAACCCGGGTATTTTCGGCGCATTGGAAATGTGCTTCAATAAAGAAGGACAGACATCCGGGGGCATGCAATTTGGCCTCGGGGCAAATAGTGCAACATCTAATCGGATAGATTATTGGGGTGGGAAAGGTGATATGATCCGTTCGTTATACGCCGGGATAAGGGAATGTAACACGTTCCTGGAAAATGTGGGTGGTGTACAGGATCTGAATCAATATGAAAAGGAACGGATGATTGCGGAAGTAAAGCTGATCAAAGCATACATGCATTTCTACCTCATCACATTCTATGGGCCGATAACGCCGTTGAAAGAAAGCCTTCCGGTCAATGAATCGACAACCGGGGTACGGGTGACGCGCCAGAACGTAGACGACTGTTTTGCGTATACCTTGGAATTGATCGATGAAGTGATCGCTAGCGATGCGCTGCCCCTGTTTATACAGGCTACATCGACCCAACTCGGACGGTTTACAAAATCAGCTGCTTATATGCTGAAAGCAAAAGCACTGGTATACTGGGCCAGCCCGTTGTTCAATGGAAATACCGACTACAATAGCTTCCTTGACGAAAATGGCGAACCTTTCTTCAATCAAGTTTATGATGCCACCAGATGGGATCTCGCGGCAGAGGCGTGTAGAGAGGCTATTGAAATATGCGAACAATCGGGAATACGTCTTTACCAAATGGAAGACTACATTACGTCCAAACCGATATCGGATACCACCAGGCTTGTAAATACATTGCGTAGCAGTGTCAGCGAGCGATGGAATGTGGAGTTGATTTGGGGCAACTCTTCTTACCCGGTAAATTCAGGGTTACAATCCCCGGCATTACCCCGGTTCGAGCAAGGAACATCTTCGTCTTCGAGCGGTAGGATGAGCGTGAGTTTAGCCACGGTTGAAGAGTTCTATTCTAAAAACGGTGTACCCATCGACGAAGATATCGAGTATGATTATACAAACCGTTACAATATACGGGTAGGGGATGACGAACATGCACGGGTAATCCAAAAGGGAGAGCAAACGGCGGCATTAAATTTTGACCGGGAGCCCCGTTTCTATTCTACGTTGGGGTTCGATCGCGGAAAATGGTGGGGTAATTCCTATCGTAATGAACCTGAAAATGATTTGGATGCATTATACCCCCGAAACCGGTTTGGTGAATTTTCTTCGGTATTTAACCCGGGAGATTACAATGCAACCGGATATTGGCCTAAAAAACTGGTCTCCATGAACACGCAATTCAGGGACGCAAATAGTGTTTCTTATGAAACATTCCCGTTCCCCGATATGCGCCTAGCCGATTTGTATCTCTTTTACGCCGAAGCGTTGAATGAAAGTAAAGCAGCCCCGGATGCGGAAGTGTATAAATATATTGACTTGGTTAGGGAAAGAGCCGGCCTGGAAGGGGTCGTGGAAAGTTGGCAGCAGTATTCCAACAATCCAGGCAAGCCGACCACGAAAAACGGAATGCGCCAGATTATACAACAAGAACGGAAAATTGAGTTGGCTTGTGAAGGCCATTACTATTGGGATAGTCATCGGTGGAAAACAGCAGTACGCGAGCAGAACCGTCTGATCCAGGGATGGAATGTGTCGGCCAGTGACGTTAATGAATACTATACGGTCACTACGCTTTACGTACAGAAGTTTACATACAGAGATTATTTTGCACCGATACCGGAATATGATCTCGTCAATAACCCGCTCCTTGTTCAAAACCCAGGATGGTAGATTTTTTTCACGAATTTCTAAAGAAACCGACAATGAAACGGATAAATTTAGTGCTATTTTCAGTATTGATTTTATGGTCATGTGCTGAGAAGGATTTGGAACCGATCAGCTCTAGCTTAGGAAAACCCGGTGTGATAACCGATGTATCGGTAGAAGCGACACCCGGAGGAGCAATCGTCACCTATCGTATACCCAACTCCGAGGATATTCTGGGTGTGAAAGCCGTTTACACCATTTCCAATGGAAGTAAGCAGGAGGTATCATCTTCTTTTTATGACAATAAAATAGCCATCGTTGGGTTTGATGATATGTTGGAGCATACGGCCGACGTTTACGTGTTCAATCGGGCATTGGAGCTGTCAGACCCGGTGAAGGTAACCTTTACCCCCTTGGAGTCCCCGCTTAGTAAAGTGAGGAAGAGCATGAATATTGTCAATGACTTCGGCGGTGCCCAATTTCAGTGGTCAAATGAACTGAAAGCACCGGTTGTTTTTGAATTCCTCGCGGCCGACTCTACCGGTCAGATGGTTACTAGCCGGATCGCATCATCCGAAGCTGAGACGATGATGCAATCCATACGTGGATTCGCATCAGAACCGCGAAAGTTTGCGGTAATCGTCAGTGACCAATTCGGGAACTATACCGATACGATCACAGAGACCATTGTGCCGTTATTTGAAGAGGAAATTCCCAAAACAGGGATGTCCATCATGAAACTCGGCAGCGATGCCAGTTTCACAAACTGGGAGGGGATGGATAATTTCCTAATTGACAATGATCGGGATAATTTTGGCCATTCCGCGAACTCCTCCATTCCGGCGCCTTTTACAATCGACTTGGGAGTCGAGGCGAAGCTTAGCCGAGTAGTGATGTTTCAGCGATTTTTTAGTGGCCTTTACTATAACTGGGGCAATCCGAAAGAGTTTGAAGTCTATGTTTCAGCGACTAAGCCTGCACAGAATGGCGATTGGGCCGGGTGGACCAAGATCATGGATTGTGAGATAATCAAACCATCAGGACTCCCCATAACTAACTCTAGCGATGAGGATATTGCCTTGGCGCAAGAGGGACACGAGTTCGCATTTCCGTTGGATTTACCCCCGGCGCGCTACATCCGGATAAATATATTGTCTACATGGGGAGGAACGACATTCACTCACCCTGCAGAAATCGACGTGTTTGGCGAAGTACAGTAATAAGAAGAAACTAAAATCAAGAAAGAATGAAACAATCATATAGTATACTCCTGCTTTCCCTGGCTGTTCTCGTGACGTCCTGCGAAAGCTTTATGGATATCCATGAAGAATATGTCAAAAATGGAGAAACAATCTATGCGCCGAAGGTGGACTCCGTACAATTCATCGCCGGTAAAGGCCGTGTTCAGTTCGCATTTTGGTTAGAAAATGCGCCGAATGTGAAAAGCGTCGATTTGTATTGGAATGCCATGTCGGACTCGTTAATCACTACCGTTTCTCCAACAACTGGTTTGGATAGCTTCTATGTGGATGTGCCTGATTTGCCGGAAGGTGCTTATACCTTTGAAGTGAAAACGACGGATAATTTCGGGCACAAATCATTATATCTCACAGGCTTTGGTAACTCGTATGGCGAATTTTTTCAAAGCTCGCTAATCAACAGAAGGGTAAGGGGCGTTGATTTAGCAGAAAGCGGCGGTATTATTGAATGGTTCGGTGCGATAGATGGTATGACATGGACAGATATCAGATATACGATGACCAATGGCGAAACAAATACGGTAAGATTGAAGCCGGGCGAGCAGCGCATTGTCTGTCCTAATGCGAAAGCTGGAACAAGTTTCCAATTCTCATCGTCTTTCATCCCAGAGGAATTTGCGATCGATACATTTTCTACAGATTGGGAACAATATGACGGAAATTTCCCTTCGATATACAAATACGACCGGGGTTCGTGGAGCGTATTGGAAGTTTCTGATGAGACCGCTAGCGACGGCGGCGGTAAGAACACGTTGCTAGATGACAACCTAGGTACGTATTGGCATTCACAATGGGATGGGGGAAATCAGCCTCTTCCACATTGGGCTATTATCGATATGACCTCGCCCAAGAAGATTACTAAAATAGATACATATAGGCGACCTGGAAATGGAGATGCAAAAACAATCCGATACTTTGTTGGGCCAGATCCTGATGCCGATGCAACCACATGGACAGAAATCGGGGAAGCGGAATTTGTTTCAGGGAGAGATAATATCGAAATATCGATAAGCAATTCATCTTCTACGCTAACGGGCCGTTATCTGAAATTGGTATTACCTGATAGTAATCGGGATCCGTTTACTAGCATCGCCGAGATTTATGTCTACGGAGACTGATAGGGGTACGCGGGGAAACAGTAACATAAGCATTGCATAGTTAAAATGCCTCCTCGGAGGCATTTTTTGTTTTCGCTTATCCATAAATCATTCAATTTTTTGTGAGCGATGCACCGTCGGGCATAAATCCGGTGTAATTCCAGACTCAATATCATCCACCTGTCAACAATTGGGTAACTCCTTTCAAACACCGCTGGAATTTGCTATTATTACGGAAAATCAAAAAACTATGGCAACCATAACATTCAAAGGTACAGCAGTACATACCGCCGGCTCGCTTCCGGCTGTTGGGAGCAAAGCTCCGGATTTTAAATTGATAGCTGGCGACTTATCCACGAAGTCGCTGGGCGATTACCAAGGTAAAAAAGTGATCCTCAACATTTTCCCTAGCCTCGATACGGGCACATGTGCGGCATCCGTACGGACGTTTAACCAAAAAGCTGCCGGATTGGACAACACGGTGGTGCTTTGTATTTCAAGGGACCTGCCATTCGCCCAGGGGCGGTTCTGTGCAGCGGAAGGCATCAGCAACGTGGAAACCTTGTCGGAATTTAGGGACAGCAATTTCTCGGATACCTACCAATTGAAGATGACCGACGGACCCCTCGGTGGTCTACTAAGCCGTGCGGTAGTAGTTATCGATGAAGACGGCACCGTTAAATACACGGAGCAAGTTGCGGAGGTAACCAACGAACCCAAATACGACGAAGCGTTGGCCGCACTGGCGTAAATCCTGTTAGCGTGTTCGCCCACTATTCGCACGGTACCGGTTGAAAGACTTGGCCCGCTTCAAAATCAATGGCGCCGCGGTCCGTAAACCGGTACGTGTTTCCGACCGGTTTGCGGTCGCCAATCCCGCGTATCAGATTGGCCCCGCGCTTGAGAAACGCCTCCTCCGTGCGGTTTTGGGTGCCCTCGGCTTGGAAATCATAAACAACCAATAGCGTGTCCCCATGGAGTCGGCCCTCAACCGTGCCTTGGCTACCGTCTATCTGATAGTTTTCGAAATGTAGTGTGCCCGAAGCACTGTCGTTTGTTACCGTGATGCTGAAGCGCACCGAATCCCGTTCGCGTGTATAAAGATAACAGGAAGTCACCACTACCGGAATTACGGTGCCCTGTGATAGGGTGTCGCCCTGTGAACCGTTTTGGCCTTGAGATGATGATGACGGCCCTTGGCAGGAACCACCGGTTAGTAGGACAATCGCACCAAACATACCGATTACCACCCGCCACTGATGTTGTAAGCTCATACTAACCAAGTGGCAAATTCCGTGCAGAAAATCCAGTTTATCAAAAAAACCGCTAGGAGACTAGCGCCATGCTTTATAACGGTTGATCAGCCCGTTGGTCGAAGCGTCGTGCGTAGATACGGGTTCGTCGTTCCGCAGTTCGGGCAAAATCTTTCCAGCAAGCTGTTTGCCGAGTTCCACGCCCCATTGGTCGAAGCTGAAGATATTCCAGATGATGCCCTGCACGAAAATCTTGTGTTCATAGAGGGCGATCAATGACCCCAGCGTGAAAGGGGTGATTTTCTTGAGGAGGAACGAGTTGCTGGGCCGGTTGCCTTCGAACACCTTAAACGTTTTGAGGCGGGCAATTTCCCCGTCCGACTTGCCGGATGCTTTTAGTTCGGCAATAACCTCCGTTTCATCCTTGCCATTCATCAAAGCCTCCGTCTGAGCAAAGAAATTGGATAGTAGCAGCGTATGGTGCTCGCCGATAGGGTTGTGGCTTTGTGCAGGTGCAATGAAGTCGCACGGAATCAGCTTGGTGCCCTGGTGGATAAGCTGATAAAAGGCATGCTGGCCGTTAGTGCCCGGCTCGCCCCAGATGATAGGGCCGGTTTGGTAATCCACCGGATTGCCTTCGCGGTCCACATATTTGCCGTTGCTTTCCATATCGCCTTGCTGGAAATAGGCCGCAAACCGATGTAGGTACTGGTCGTAAGGGAGGATAGCCTGTGTTTCGGCGTCGAAGAAATTGTTATACCACACGCCCAGCAGCGCCATGATAACTGGAATATTTTCCTCGAACGGCGTTTCGCGGAAATGGGTATCGCTCGCATAGGCTCCTTGGAGCAGCTGCTCGAAGTTGTCATAGCCGATACTAAGTACGATGGAAAGTCCGATAGCGCTCCAAAGCGAATACCGGCCGCCTACCCAGTCCCAAAACTCGAACATGTTCTGCGTATCGATACCGAACTCGGTCACGGCCTTGGCGTTGGTAGAGAGGGCTACGAAGTGCTTGGCAACGGCATCTTGAGCGGCACCACTGTCGAGCAGCCACTGCCGTGCGGTATGCGCATTGGTCATGGTCTCTTGTGTGGTGAAGGTCTTGGATGCAATGAGGAACAAGGTGGTTGCTGGGTCCACTTTTTTAAGTGTCTCGGCGATGTGGGTGCCATCCACGTTGGACACGAAATGGATGTTCAGGCGGTTCTTGTAAGGCTTTAATGCTTCGGTGACCATCACCGGACCGAGGTCGGAGCCACCGATTCCGATATTGACCACATCGGTGATGGATTTGCCGGTATGGCCTTTCCAGTCGCCGTTGATGATCCGCTCGGAAAACTCACGCATCTTGCTTAATACGGCTTTCACATCGGGCATTACATCCTGGCCGTCTACCAGCACCGGGCTATTGCCTTGATGCCGCAAGGCGGTGTGGAGTACGGCACGCCCCTCCGTTTCGTTAATGGCATCGCCAGCGAACATTGCGTTGACGGCATCTTCCAGCCGGCATTCACGGGCCAATTGCAGGAGCAATGCTTTTGTGGTGTCGTCGATGCGATTTTTGGAGTAGTCGAACAAGATGTCGCCAAAATTGATCGAAAACTTGCCAAACCGGTCGTTATCTGCTACGAAGAGTTCCGCGAGGTGCTTCGGCGCGATATCGATGTAATGATTGCTGAGGTATTTGTATGCCTGTGTTGCTGTGAAATTGATACGGGGTAACATATGTGTTTTTTTAGATTATTCTTTGTTGGAATCCACCACGAGCCGTTGATCACGATTGGCGATTTCCCATGCGGTATGGAACACCAATCGGGCCCGTTTGGCAAGCATTTCGAAGTTGATTTTATCCACGGTATCTGCGGGCGTGTGGTAATCGGGGTGGAGGCCACTGAAGTAGAAAATCACCGGAATGCCGTGCTTTGCAAAGTTATACTGATCTGACCGGTAGTAGATGCGCATGGGGTCTTTGGGGTCATCATACATGTAATCTAGCTCCATGTGGGTGTAGTCGGCGTTGGCATTTTCATTGATAACCTTCAATTCGGAGCTCAACTTGTCCGATCCGATCGTATGCACATAGTTGTGGTTACCGCGGAGGTGCTTGTCGTCAATGCGGCCGATCATATCGGTGTTGAGGTTGACCACGGTATTCTCCAAGGGGAATACCGGATGACGTGAGTAGTAGTTGGAACCCAGTAGTCCTTTTTCTTCGGCGGTCACGGTCATGAAGAGGATGCTACGCCGGGGGCTATGCCCTTCGGCTTTCGCTTTCGTGAAAGCGCGTGCAAGTTCCAATATACCCGTCGTACCCGACCCATTGTCGTCCGCACCGAAAAATATCGTTCCGTTCTGGTTGCCCTCATGGTCGTAGTGCGCGGTAAGGACGAGCAGCTCGTCCTTGAGGTCGGTGCCCTCAAGATAGCCTAATACGTTGGCCGAGGTAAACGGCTCGGTGACCGAACCGAACGTCGTTTTCAACCGGACTTTATAGGTTTTACTTTGGCTCTTTTGTGTTTCGTCGATATGTTTGGCCAGCTTGCCAACAGAGGTTTTGGCACGTGCCAACAGCAGGTCGGCCATTTCGGGACTGATGTTGGCCACGGATGTGCGGGCTGCGGCAGGGCCGTTGTCGGTGCCTTCATCCAACGCGATGCGGGGCTGGGTCAGCCGGTTTCCGACACGCTCAAGTGTTTCTTTCACCGAGCCGGACACGGCGAGGATAAGCTTTGGGTTTCTCGACGTGATGTTCTGGAGCCGCTTGGTACGTGAGGTCACCCATTCCGATTCGGTATCGGTTCCGGTAATCAGGGAATTGCCCTGTGCATTCTTGGGCTCTCCATCGCTAAGCACCAATACAACCTTGTCGCTGATGTCGATTCCTTTCAGGTCGTCATAGTTGGTTTCACTGATGCCGTACCCAATGAAAACAATCTCCCTGGTATCGATGGTGGTTGTGGGTCCGCTGCCTACGAAATAAAAATCGCGGCCGTGAACGAATGGTTTGCCGTCGATCGTGAACTCACTGACATCAAACTTTGTGCGTATCAATTTGACCGGCTGGAAGTATGAACCGTCGACAGGGGCGGCCAGGCCCAACCGTTTAAATTCATCAGCAATGTATTCCGCGGCTTTCTCGCCCCCGGGTTCTCCCGTTCCCCGTCCTTCGAATTCGGCCGAAGCGAGGATGGATAGGTGTGCTTTGGCCGTTTCCGGCGTTATCTCCGCAGCGTATTTCAGCTGCACTGGATCTTGGGCCATGATGCATCCGCAAAAGGCCGGAATGAGGAATAAAGATAATAATTGTTTCATCGTGCTTTTTTTTAGATGTGAGACACTAGACAACAGGCATTATACCATTAACCATTGATAATTAACAACTCATTTTATTCACCCGATTGGCGTGCCGGCCACCTTCGAAATCGGTGGTGAGGAATTGATTGATAATGGCCTTTGCCAGCTCCACATCAATGAAACGGGCGGGTATACATACCACATTCGCATCGTTGTGTTGCCGGGCAAGGGAAGCCAGTTCTTCTTCCCAGCAGATGGCGGCACGGATACCTTGATGTTTGTTGGCGGTGATGGCCACACCGTTGGCACTGCCGCATATCAGTATGCCCCAGTCAAATTCGCCGCTTTCCACTGCCGTAGCTACAGGGTGGGCGAAGTCGGGGTAATCGACCGAATCGGAGTTATGGGTGCCGAAGTCTTTTACGGTATAGCCCGCATGTTCCAGAAAAGCCAACAGCTCGGTCTTGTATGTAAAACCAGCATGGTCTCCTCCAATGGCGATGGTACATGGCATAGTCATGGTTAATCTTATTGTTTTTCCGTTGTCTGTTTTTCGTCTCCGTTATAAAAGCCCAAATCGGTCTTCATACGCCGCCTGTGCACCCGTGAAGCAACGATGATACTCAGCTCGTAGAGTAAAAACATCGGAAAGCTAACCGTAAGCATCGTGATGATATCGGGTGTTGGCGTTATGATGGCTGCAATAATAAGGATTACAACCACCGCATATTGGCGCGACTTCCGCATAAACTGGGGGGTCATGATCCCCAATTTCGAAAGGATGAAAACGATAATGGGCAATTCGAACACGATTCCGCATCCCAAGGTCAGGGTCGCTACGAAAGACAGGTAATTATCGATGGTGATTGTATTGGATATTTCCCCACTGATGGAATAATTAGCCAGGAAATTCATGGCCAGCGGTACGACAATGTAGTATCCGAACAACACCCCTAAGACAAATAGGAAACTTGCATAGAATACGAAGCCGCTGGCCGATTTCCGCTCGATGTCGGTCAGTGCAGGCTTCACGAAGAGCCATACTTCATACAGCAGGTAGGGGACGCCCAGCATCACTGCGATAATCAAAGAGGAGTTGATCTGCAGGATGAACTGCCCCGCCATTTGGGTGTTGATGATAGTGCCCGGTACTTCGGTTACACAGAATCCTGGGGTATTGAGCCAGTCAGCAATCTTGCACATCATCCGGTACGTCCAGAAATTAGCGTCTTTGGGTCCCATGATGATGTCGTCAAAGATGAAGTCGTAGAAGGAAAATGCGACAATCATGAAGATCACTATTGCGATAGCCGATCGGATCAGGTGCCAGCGCAGTACTTCGAGATGATCGAAGAACGACATCTCGGCTTCGAGGTTTTTGCCTTTTTGTTTGATACTCTCGATCAGTTTCTTTCCGGATATTTTACTCATAGCAATCAGTAGCACGCAAAAATACTATTCTTATCGGTAAGAACGGTATTTTAGTATGGTATTTTACAGGGGTTCAATCTCAGCAGCGGCCGATCCGGTATAACAGCAGGCGTGGGTGTCCGCTGCGGTTTACCGTGCTGGTACAAAGGTGCGGCATCTGTTCCGGTTTTGGCCGTTTAAGCAGTTACTTATACGCGGGAAGTAGTCAGTCATGCACGGAAAGTAACCACTTATACGTCGAAAGCAACCGTCGGTGCGGCGGCGTCACGGACTACCGCCAACGTATCGGTAACCGGTTCCTGCGTATAAGTAAACGGTAAAAGCCGTGAAAAGCGCTATTCGCTCAGATCGAAGGTTTCCATGAACTTCGTCGTGAAGTTGCCCGCCCTGAAATTGGGGTCGCGCATCAACCGCAAGTGCAACGGGATCGTTGTTTTGATACCTTCTATTATAAATTCGCTAAGGGCACGCTCCATGGTTGAGATGGCCTCTTCGCGCGTTTGCGCCACGCAGATGAGTTTGGCAATCATGGAGTCGTAATTGGGCGGAATCACATAGCCGGAGTAAGCGTGCGTATCCACGCGTACCCCATGGCCGCCCGGCGAGTGGAAATTGGTGATCTTACCGGGGGAGGGCCTGAACCCTTGAAACGGGTCTTCCGCATTGATGCGGCACTCGATGGCGTGCATGGTTGGCTCGTAGTTGTTGCCCGAGATAGGAATGCCCGCGGCCACCTTGATCTGCTCTTTGATGAGGTCGAAATTGATCACCTCTTCCGTAACAGGATGCTCCACCTGGATACGGGTATTCATTTCCATGAAATAGAAATTGCGGTGCTTGTCTACGAGGAACTCGATGGTACCCGCACCTTCGTAGTTGACCGCCTTGGCACCCTTGATGGCCGCCTCGCCCATGGCCCGGCGTAGCTCGGGCGTAATGAACGGCGAAGGAGCTTCTTCGATGAGCTTTTGATGGCGCCGCTGGATGGAGCAGTCACGCTCGGAAAGATGGCACACGGTGCCGAATTGGTCGCCCACTACCTGTATTTCGATGTGCCGCGGATCTTCCACGAATTTTTCGAGGTAGATGCCGTCGTTGCCGAAGGCGGCACCCGCTTCCTGGCGTGCAGAATCCCAGGCGGGCTCAAACTCTTCGTCTTTCCAAACGATGCGCATCCCCCGTCCGCCACCACCAGCCGTTGCTTTGAGGATGACCGGATAGCCGATCTCATTGGCTATGGTTATGCCCTCTTTCACATCTTTCACCAGCCCATCCGAGCCGGGAATGGTGGGCACACCTGCATTTTTCATGGTTTCTTTGGCAGAAGCCTTGTCGCCCATTTGCTCAATCTGCTCGGCAGTAGCACCGATAAACTTGATGCCATATTGGTTGCAGATGGACGAAAAGCGTGCGTTTTCAGACAAGAAACCGTAGCCGGGGTGAATTGCATCTGCGTTGGTCAGCTCAGCGGCTGAAATGATATTGGGTATATTGAGGTATGAATCCTTACTAGCCGGCGGGCCGATGCATACGGCTTCGTCAGCGAAACGTACATGTAGGCTGTCACGATCGGCAGTGGAGTATACCGCTACGCTTTTAATACCCATTTCGCGGCAGGTGCGGATGATGCGTAGTGCAATCTCCCCCCGGTTTGCTATTAGTATTTTTTTGAACATGAATGTCTAGCTATCTTCGGTAGTATGTATTCGTCCATAGCGCACAAATACAATGTGATAAAAATGGATTTAGCGCGGCGATGTTATTTGGGTTCAACCAAAAACAACGGTTGGTCATATTCTACCGGTTGCGCGTCGTCAACCAATATTTTAACGATTTTGCCCGAAACTTCCGATTCAATCTCATTGAAAAGTTTCATGGCTTCTATGATGCAGACCACCTTTCCGGCGCTGACGTCATCGCCCACGTTTACAAATACGGGCTTGTCTGGAGATGGTGAGCGATAGAATGTACCGATCATCGGCGACTTGATGGTCACGTAGTTTGACGTGTCTTCCGCTTTGGGCGCCACCGGTGTCGGTGCCTCAGGCGCCGGGGCAGCAGTCGTAGCGGCAGGCAGCGCTGCAGGCGCGGCAACGGTCGGCACGGTTGCGGTAACGTACGTGGGCGCTTGGTTTGTTTTTATGGTGATCTTGAAATCTTCCTCTTCAATAGCTACTTCATTCACCCCCGATTTAGCCACAAACTTAATCAGGTCTTGAATCTGTTTGATATCCATGCTCATTGTTTAGTAGGTTTGATAATAAAGAATCAAAAATATTAGCTAATCTATTATATAACAAATAAAATCGGTATTTATTTTACCTTTTCAAAAATTGCTCGCTTGTGCCAGGGCGGTGCCTGCTTATCATCGCTGCGTGTCGTATGCCCATTTCAGGAAAACCGAACCCCACGTAAATCCACCTCCAAACGCAGCGAGTATGATGTTGTCGCCTTTTTTCAATCGGGTTTCCCATTCCCACAAGCAAAGTGGGATGGTGCCGGCGGTGGTGTTTCCATAGCGCTCGATGTTGACCATCACTTTTTCGTCGCTAAGTCCCATGCGGTCTGCGGTCGCATCGATGATGCGCTTATTAGCTTGGTGGGGAACCAACCAAGCCACGTCATCGGCCGTAAGGTTATTGCGGTCCATGATTTCCGCGGCTACGTCTGCCATGTTGGTTACCGCGAATTTGAAGACAGTGCGGCCTTCCTGGTAAGCGTAGTGTAGATCGGCATCCACGGTAGCATGGGAGGCGGGAAGTAGGGAGCCACCGGCCTTGATGTTGAGGTAGGGGCATCCCGACCCATCGCTTTTGAGGATGGAGTCCATCACGCCCAACCCTTCTTCATTCGGTTCGAGCAATACGGCGCCGCAGCCATCGCCGAAGATAATGCAGGTGGTACGGTCTTTATAGTTGATGATGGACGACATTTTGTCGCCGCCTACCACCAGTACTTTTTTGTGGGTGCCGGCTTCGATGAACTGTGCACCGGTGGTGAGCCCATAGATAAAACCCGAGCAAGCGGCTTGCAAATCGAACCCCCAAGCGTTCACCGCACCGACTTTGTCGGCCAGGATGTTGGCCGTGGCTGGGAAAGGCATGTCCGGTGTGACGGTACAGAAGATAATCAGATCGATTTCGTCGGCACCGATACCCCGTTTTTCCAATAAGCCGTTTACCGCAGGTACGGCCATGTCGGAGGTTGCTTTGCCCTCACCTTTCAGGATACGCCGTTCTTTGATGCCCGTACGAGTGGTAATCCATTCATCGTTGGTGTCGACCATGGTTTCCAGTTCCTGGTTGGTCAGGATATAGTCAGGTACGTACCCGTGTACAGCCGTTACGGCAGCATGAATTTTTGACATATAGCAAATTAGTTGAAAGCCCGTTTTATTCGTTCGATGATATCGGAGTCGATCATGTTTTTTGAGAGCAGCACCATGTTTTTTATGGCCTCCGGACTGGAAATGCCGTGCCCGATAATGACGGGCGCATTAACCCCCAGGATGGGGCTGCCTCCGTACTGCTCATAGTTAAAGCGGTCGAAAAACGAATCCTTGAATCCCTTCTTCCGCGTCAACACGTAGAATGATTCTGCCAGTTTGAGGACGATGTTACCGACAAAACCGTCGCATACCATTACATCGGCTTTTTCGTCGAAAAGCTCACGGCCCTCCACGTTGCCAACGAAATTGATGCGCTGACTTTCCTTCAGGAGGGGATAGGCCGCCAACGTGAGCGAATTGCCTTTCTCCTCTTCCTCACCGATATTTACCAAGCCTACCGTAGGTTTCTCGATACCATATACATGTTCGGAGAACAGGCTGCCCAGCAGGCCAAACTGTGGGAGCATCTCCGGTTTGCAGTCAGCATTGGCGCCCACGTCGAGGAGGATGCCAAAGCCGTTTTTGATTTTCGGCACATTGGTGGCGATGGCCGGGCGTATGACACCGGGTACGGTTTTAACGCTCAGTACCGCTCCCACCAGCATGGCACCGGTATTCCCCGCAGAAGCAAAGGAATCAATCACACCCTCTTTGAGCAGCTGGAATCCGCGGCTGATGCTCGAATTGGGTTTTTGGGCAATGGCTTTGGTAGGATGTTCGCCCATACCGATCAGGTCGGGGGCGTGTACATATTCAAAAAAAGCAGGATTTTCCCCTGCTTGTTCAATGTGCTGCTTCGCAATATCCTGGTCGCCGATGAGTACGATTTTCTGGTCTTCCGAAAGCTGTTTGGCCGCCAAAATAGCGCCCTGGATCGTTGCTTCCGGGGCAAAATCGCCACCCAATATGTCTAAACCAATCTTCATTCGTTATTGTCGCTGAATCCGATAATACGCAAAAACACCCCAAAGTAACGCATAAAAAACCAGTTACGCGTTATGGGATGTTCGATTTTTTTGAAAGATCAATTTAGGCGGAAGCAGTGTTTTCGATGATCAGTTTGCCGTTGTAATAAAGGTTGCCGTCTACCAAATATGCGCGGTGTGGCAAGTGCACAGCACCCGTTTCCTTGCAAGTTGCCAAGGTGGGGCGGTCGGCTTTATAATGTGTCCTTCTTTTGTCTCTCCGTGCTTTGGAGGTTTTACGTTTTGGATGTGCCATCTCGTATTATACTTATTTTATTAGTTGCTTTTTTTGTCAATTCGCTTTGCCGATTCGTTGACACGCCAATAACTATCAATTATCAACTACCAACCATCAGTTGTATTTAATCTTCTTCAATGCATCCCAACGGGGATCTGCTTGTTTTTCTTCCGCTTGTCCGGGTGCTGGAGCAAGGTTACTCAACTTTGCCAGTACGGTTTCGTCGCAAGTGACATTTTCCCCTTGTTCGCTGCATTTCATGTAATGCGGTACGGCTACATTGATGTATTCGTATAGCAGCCCCGCGATGTCCAGCTCGTGCTCGTGCTTCGCCAGCACGATGATTTCTTCCGTGCTCTCGGCAGCGCCCTCATCGGTGAATTTGACAATCAGTCTTTCCTGGATGTCGGTTTTTGAAGCGAAAGGTGACAAACACACATCGCATGTCAGCATCACGGTCCCAGCAATATGGAACTGCAAGACCATCATGTTCTCCTGCTTGAGCAGATTTACATTCGCTTTGAGGTTACCATCTTTTACAATGGAATAGTCATAGCAATCAAAGAACGCCTTGTCAATGTCAAACTCGAAGTCGTGCGTACCCAAACTCAGCCCCGTAAAGGGAATCCGATATTGCTTCAAATAATTCACCGCCCCACAATTGAGCCTGCAAAGGTATATATAAAATATAAAATATGAAAGTTTTTTGTCGTTAATGGAACGGCGTCACTCGCTGTAATAATTCTTGCCGATCTCAATCCGCTCGCGTCCATTCTCCAACCGCCAATGGTTCGTGTCGCGTAGGGAATAGGCGCATCCGCAATACTCCTGCATATAGAACTGCTCCCGCTTGCTGATTTCCAGCATGCGCGACGAACCGCCTTTCTTGCGCCAGTTGAATGTCCAATAGGAGATACCGGGGTAGTGGCCTGCGGCACGAACGCCGCAGTCGTTGATTTGCTCGAAATTCTTCCAGCGCGAAATACCCAATGAGCTGGTGATGATAGGAAACCCGTTTTCATAGGCATACAGTGCCGTACGTTCAAAGCGCATGTCGAAGCACATCGTGCAGCGGATGCCGCGCTCCGGCTCATGTTCCATGCCCTTGGCCCTGGCGAACCAGTCGTCCACGTCGTAGTCCGCATCTACAAAGGGGATATTATGTTGCTCTGCAAAGCGGATGTTTTCATCTTTGCGGAGGTCGTACTCCTTGCGTGGGTGGATGTTGGGGTTGTAGAAGTAGATGGTAAAATCGATGTCCGAGGCAATCAACGCCTCCATCACTTCGCCGGAACAGGGCGCACAGCACGAATGCAGCAACAATTTGCTTTCGCCTTCCGGCAATTCCAGTTTTTCGCGCTTGAATCCTGTATTATCCATATCCTTCCAACATTGGCCGAACGGCAAAATTAATGAATTTTCTTTATATTTCCTCTATAGCAGTTGTCGCTCAGTGGCAGAGGAGAGACCGATAAAGTTGCTTTTATAAGCAACTTTATCTAAGTTTGCGCAAAATCCTGTTGGATGAAGAAATCACTTGGTTTTCCATTGGTGGCACTTGTTGCATGGCTGGTTTTAGGCGGTTGCATGCGCAACGATGACGAACCTGAATACCCTACCCGGCCGATTGCGCGGCTGTACGTATCGATTGAGGATGTCCAATTGGATGCATCGAAAGACGATATCGACAACGTCGTGCTGATCGACCCCGCGGATACGTTGGATATGTATGTGGCATTGAATCACAACTCCAATGCTGTGGGAGGAGCCGGTATTTACTTCAATCCGTTCGTGAGCAGGCTATTTCAGGCCGGCTATAACGACACAACCATCCGCGTGATGACAGTAGGTAACCTGGGGACCCTGGGCAATTCAGGGAACATCGGGAATGAATTGCTGAAACAGATGCGGGGAATAGTGTATCATCATCCCACGCAACTGCTATACGTAGCAAGCAATGCTACGCCGACGACGATTTATGGCTTTTACCAACCCATGAACCGCAACGGTTTTACCAAGCCAGACCGTGTATTGCGGCTGGGTTCGGAAGTGCGACCCTGGAGTGTGTTGCTTTGGAATGATAGTTTGCTGGTATCCAATTCGGGAGAGAATGGTGGTGTCTCGCTTTACGGCAATCTTTCACAGGTCGATTCACTGGCGCCCAACTTCCAAGCTATTTCAACCGTCCGTATTGAAGGGGCCGCTACTATCCGGGGGATTGCCTTTGTCGATTCGTTGGACCTATTGGTTGCCGCCGACTACGGCGTGGTGACATCGGGAACTCGTATAACGGACGGGAAAGTGTACATCATAGAAGGCATCAAAGCACATTTGGCCAATCCGTCGGCCACGGTATCGCCCACGCGTACAATCAGTGGTTCGCTAACGGGCTTAACGGGGCCTGTCGACGTGGCAATCGACCCAAGAGGTACGGCGAGTAGGCGCACCATCTTTGTCGCCGACCGGGATGGGCGTACCATTTCGCGGTTCCCGCTGTCTGCAAATGGAAACGTGGCGCCCGAAACGACGGTTACGCTAGATACATTGGGAAATGTCCGCCGTCCCTTTGGCATTTACTTCGATGTGCGGGGCGACGCCGTACAACAATAACTAAGCTAAGAGGCCCAACATCCGATTGATTTCCTCGGTTTTAGCCGCATTGCCGGCCTGCGAATAGGAGGTTGTCAGATTGCGCAATACCCGAGTGATGATTTCGACGTTGCTGCACGGTAAAACGAAATCATCGTTGGGAGCGAGGTTGAGTTGTTTGAGGAATGCCACCACATCATGCCGTCCGAATATCTGACCCCTATTAAAGGCATTGATATAAAACAGGATGCCATCCTTACTTTCCACGGGTGTATGGTCTTCTGTGTACGCCAGTATGAAATGTTTCGGCAAATTAACACCATATATGGGGATGTCGAGCTTTTGGGCCACGATGCTATAAATACATGCCAGTAAGATAGGGTTGCCTTTGTGGGTTTCCAACACCTGCCCGACGTAGGAATTTTGAGGGTCGTGGTAATTGCTCGTATTGCCCGAAAAGCCGTGGGTATTGTACAGGATGTTATTGAGGAGACGCACTTTCTCGACGGCGCTCATGCTATAAATCATATCCAACCAGGCATCGCGTTTGATGGCCTCGATCTGATTGATGATCTTCTGTTCGTCGACATCCGGGTACTGGTATTTGTTGACAATGATCAATCCCTGGAGTAAATCGAAAGAACCACTCAGTTTCCAGAGTTCGAGTTCTTGCAGTACATCTTCAAATTGTATTTTGTGGATGAGGTTTTCGATGCGGGTTTGCAGCATCACGTCAAACGATTGCCCCCATACCGTTTCCAACCGGCCGATTACTTCCGGGCCCATCATGATGAGCTTCTGCTCTACATGGTGGAACACCTCCGCATCCGGATCGTCCAACAGTTTAATCAATGAATCAATTTCCCGCTCATTCATCTCATACAAACTTAGCTAATTAAACAATGATATGCAATATGCATCGGTTGAATATGACATGATTTTTATATAAGGAGAGTGGGGCAAAAGAAAAAAAGCCAGCGGGGAGTAGGGGTAGTCCACCGCAAAGTTGTCAATGTAGCTAAATGGAAGTAACTTTGGCCAAAAGCGAAACAGTGGCACATTACGGTCCCGAAATCGCCTTCGAGGAGGCATTTATGAGCAATTTCAAAGCATTGCACGCCTATGCGCATACCTTGCTTCAGGATGCGCTGATGGCAGAGGAAATCGTGCAGACCGTATTTTTGAAATTGTGGGAGAACCGGGAGCGGATGACCATCCATACCTCGCTGCGCGCATACCTCTATAAATCAGTATACCACGAAAGTTTGAATTACCTGAAACACAAGAAGGTGCAACGTAAGTACATGGAGGAAGCGATGGTAGAACAGAAACAGCGGCAAACGGACGAACTAACCGCCGACAGCGAGTTGCGACATCAATTGCATGCAGCACTGCAGCGATTGCCCGAAAAATGCCGGACCGTATTCCAGCTTAGTCGCTTCGAAGAACTACGGTACCATGAGATTGCCGAAAGGCTGGGCATTTCGGTGAAAACCGTGGAAGCACATATGGGCAAAGCCCTGAAGCTGCTGCGGCTGCGGTTGGCCGACTTCCTGCCTGTGTTGATTGTTTTATTGCCTAATGTATGATGCTATGGATGATGTATTGTTGACAAAATACCTGTTGAAGGAAACGAGCGAGGCGGAAGCGCAGGCGGTGCGTAACTGGCTTGCTGCCCATCCCGACAATGGACGATACTACGCCCGGTTGCAGCTGATATGGGATGCCAGCCGTTCATTTGCTGCAGAAAGCAAGGTAGATGAGCAAGCGGCTTGGGAGCGTTTTGTACAGCGCAGGCAGACAGGTGACGGTGCGTGGCGAAATGCTGCCAAACCGCTTATTAGGAAGATGGGATGGTTGCGCATTGCCGCGGCGGCCGTGCTGGTATCGATCGCTGCATTCGCTGGCTATTATTTGATCGGTTCTGATCGGCTGGCCAACCCCCTGTTGGGCGCCGTGCATGAAACAGCTGATGCGGTGACCACGGATACACTGGCAGATGGCTCGGTCATCACGCTCAGCAAGCATGCATCGTTGCGTTTTTCGCAAGGGCTGTTCCAGCAAAAGCGTGCGGTAGAGCTCCATAGCGGATCGGTGTTTTTCGAGGTGAAACCCGACCGGGATAAGCCCTTCGTCATCCAGTCGGGGGAGGTGACCGTGACGGTACTGGGTACGTCGTTCCATGTAACGCGCAATGGTGACGAAACGGCGGTCATCGTCGCGTCGGGAAAAGTGAAGGTGTTTGGCCTCAACAAAGCAGTGGAGCTGGAAGCCAGGCAAAAAGTAACCATCAATACCGCTACCCAGCGCTTTGAAGAAAGCAGGGTGATCGGTGTGCTCGACCACACGCCGCTATGGCAGATTGCCGCCATGCTGGAGGATACGTACAACGTGGAGATAACCATTGCAAACGACGCCATCCGGGACCTGCCGATGACGACGACCTTGCACCGGGGCACGCTTGATGAGACGTTGCATATCATTGCCGAGACCCTGGGGATAACGGCGACGCGAGAAGACAATCAGATTGTATTCAAGAAGTAGTCGGCGAAGGAATGCGGCACGGCGGTTCTGGATATATGGCCTTGTTCAACTGTTTGATGGTCGCCGGCGCGATGCTGACGGGGCTTACCTGCGTAGCCCAGCCCTACCTGGCGAGCGAAATTGCCGTTAACCGCGCGGATACCCAGCGACTGGGCGATTTGTTGGATGGGATCAGCAAGCAACAGGGGTTTTATTTTGCGTACAACAGCGACGCGCTGGATGCGGACCGACGGGTTGATATCCCGTACTACCGGGGGTCGTTGGTCGGTTTCCTCGAACAGCTGCTTGGTCCCGATTACGTATACAAAGAAAGTCCGGGTTACCTCATTATCCGCTATGCGCCCCGTCTGATGGACCTTACCGTGCACGTGGAGCAAAGGAGAGGTAGGCCGTTGGTGGTTGAGGGGCAGGTGAAAGATGCCAGCGACGGCACAGTGATTAACCAAGCCAGTATCTATGAGCGGAATGTGCTTGTCTCCACACTATCAGGCCCGACCGGTAATTTCAGGCTTTCGTTTAGGCGGCCCAACGAGACCATATGGCTTACGGTTAGCAAGGAAAATTATCGGGATACGACCTTAGCGCTATTGCTGCCCGTAGAGGTAGGCTCAAAACCTGCGGCCCGCCGTTATTGGTTCTTCCCGGAAGACGATGGCGGCAGGGGGTTGGAGGGAACGGCGTTGGGGCGGTTTTTCACCAATTCAAAACAACGGATACAACGGATCAACCTGGATGGGTTCTTCGCTTACAATGCGTATCAAATTTCCTTCACGCCCGGGATCAGTTCACAAGGGCTGTTCAATAGCCAGGTGGTTAACCAGGTTTCATTGAATATTATGGGCGGACATACCGCTGGGGTGAATGGTGTGGAGGTTGGCGGGTTGTTCAATGTCAATCAGCGGGATGTCCGCTATTTCCAAACCGCCGGACTGTTCAATCTGGTGGGGCGCAACGTGGAAGGTGTGCAGATTGCCGGCATATCCAATATTGTGGTCGGTGACGTTTCCGGCATACAAGTGAGCGGCGTGAACAACCGTTCCGGGGATGTAACGGGCATGCAGCTCTCGGGCGTATTTAATGTTGCAGCAGCTGTGCGGGGCGTCCAGTTAGCCGGTCTGGTTAATATTGCCGATAGCAGCGACTATCCGATCGGTCTGGTCAATCTGGTGAAGAACGGTAGGCGGCGTGTTGGGATAGGGGTTGATGGGGGCGGTATGGCGCAGCTTACGTTCCGGTCGGGCGGACGGGTACTGTATGGATTGGTGGGTGTTGGTTACAACCCGGGTGGGGGCACAGAGCGGTATGGCCTCGAAACCGGGTTGGGTGCGCGCTTGGTAACAGCGGGGATGTTGGGGTTGGATGCAGAAGTGACCAACCGGATCAGTACCGGTTTCAAGAAGAACGCCCTGTCGCAATGGTCCGTGCGGCTGTTGCCCCAGCTCCATATTGGCCGTCATTGGGGTATAGCGGCAGGCCCTGCGTTAACATACGGCCATCCGGATAACGAAGGCGAGCGTTCAAAAACAGCACGCGTAGGCCTGTATGGTGGTCTCTCCTACGGTTGGTAGGCTTGTGGGGGCATCGGTATTTATGCTATTTTTGTACCCGTGGCTCATTTACACTACTATCTCGATGGCTTGGTTCATTTTTTTGCGGCACATTCGCGCCACGGCACCCATTCGCCATTCGTTTACCGGTTGGTGGATGAGGTAATCTATCCCAATCGCGTCCCGGGTGAGCCGAGCGACAAGGAGGAACGACTGATTAAACGGCTCATCGATCGGTTTCAACCGGGGGTGGTATATACGCTCGGCAGTGGACCACCGCCGACGTCATCCATCGATTTTGTTATCGTGGATTGCGCTGCGCTCGAAGAACCCGCAACCCAAGTGGAGGCGTTATGGCCACGGTTCCATGCTGGAAGCGTGCTGGTATTTTTCGGTCTTCATCGAACGACGGCGGCAAAAGCGCTGTGGCGATCGACAAAGGCTAAACCCGATGTGACCGTGACCATCGATCTATTCCGCGCAGGGTTGGTGTTTTTCCGATCCGGGCAAGCGAAAGAGGATTTTAAGATCAGGTATTGATTCCCTTGTTGCATGGCTTGTTTTTTGCCGATCGTCCTATCCTTGTTTTTGGGAAAGAATATTATTTTTGACGGATGTATAAAATCCGCTCATGCCATCGTGGGACATTATCACAGCGCCTCATCGATTCCATGTACTCCGATACGCGACCGGAGCTTTATATGATATTGGAATAACGTTTCAAAATACCTAAGCATGACCAACCTTCGCACCGTTTTTTGGATAGCGTTTACCCTGCTGACCGTTGCCGCTTGGGCACAGCCGGGTGATGATTCCGAGGCACAACCTACCGAACTCTTTGGCAAACCCTATCATCAGAAACTGGATGCCATTCACCGGTTTTATAGCAAAGTCATTAATTTAAGAAACGACACTGCCAAGGCCTATGCCACCATTGATGAATTAAGACAGATCGCACAGCGGCACGGCGACAACGAGGTGGTGTTAGAAGCTGATCTCCTGGAGGCACTGTTTGATTTCAGGGGAAAGACCGCACCGCTTAAAAAAATGTACCGCATGGCTCAGCGGGGCAAGGAACAGCGGATTTGGCACATTGCCTGTCGGGCCACCTATGTGATCGCCCTGCATCATTGGGATGATCAGCAGTACGAACTCTCCTTCCGCTGGTATGCCTCCTTGGATAGCGTGCTGCAGCAAGTCACTGTGGAGGAGTTTCCTAACAAAGTTGCCTATCTACAGGAGATCGGTGAGAAATACATGCGTTTCGGCGACTACTCCCGTGCGATGGCTTATTTTGAGAAAGCTATCGGTGTGCCGAAGTCAGACTTTTATGAACGCGAGTGGAAGCATGCGATGAACAACATGGGACTTGTTTTTCAGCAGCAGGACAGCCTCGATAAGGCCGATGAATGCTTCAAAAATGTGCTTACGCGCAACGAAAAGGATTCGGAAGTTTGGGACGGTATCGTCTCGGGTAACCTGGGCTATAGTCAGTACCTCAGGGGAAATTACGCGGCTGCTATCCCGTTGTTCCAGCGGGATATCGATATCGCCATTAACTATGGTGACTATGCACTTGCGGCAGGTTCTTCCATTCCCATGGCCGATATCCTTATCCGCCAGCGATTGTTGCCGCAAGCTAAATCCTATATCGACAGTACGTATGTCTTTATCCGCCGTTCGGGACAGACCGATCGATTACGTAAGCTGTTTCCGGTAATGAGCAAATGGTATGCCGCGTCAGGTAACCCGGATTGGTCCGCTCGTTATATGGATTCGGCGATTACGGCCGGCGAGCAGTATCACCGGAAGTTCAACGCCCTGCAAATGCTGCGGGCCAACCAATCCATCATGGCCAGTCAACGCGAAGCGGCCCTTCAACAGCTCCGTGCCGATAGTCACCGTGAAATCAATAGGCGCAACCTGATCCTGGCTGGGCTGATATTGCTGGCTGTACTGGGTGTTTTTTGGACATATAAACAACGGAAAGCAAATGAAATCAAGCTCAAAGACCGTGACTTGCAACTCCTGGCGGCTGACCGAGAATTGCAGGAAGCACGTTATCAGCTCAATGAGTTTGCCCGTACCATGGCGGAAAAAAACCAGCTGCTGGAAGCCCATGCCAAGGCCGAAAAGACGACGGAGAGCCGTGAGCTCATCGAACAGTTGGCCAAGCAGGTGGTACTCACCAATGAAGATTGGGTCCGCTTCAGTACGTTGTTTGGTAAAGTCTATCCGGGCTTCCAGCATCAGTTGAAACTCCGTTATCCCGCCCTCACACCCGCGGAGATCCGTTGCCTAGCCATGGAAAAGCTACGTTTCAGCAATGCAGAAATGGCCGCCCTCCAGGGTATTTCTGCCAATGCCGTGATGGTGACCAAGCACCGCATCCGGAAAAAACTCGGTTTTCCGTCGCACGCTGAATTGGTGGGTTTTGTCCAGTCGCTTTGAGTGCGTTCGGCTCCCGTAATAGCCAAATTCCTGTATTCAAGTAACGCTTAGGGGTAACTGTAACGTAGGCGCAGGATTCTTTGTAAATCAGTATCTTAATCAATTGTAAGGTTTTTGTAAGGTGCCCGTAACACCGATGAATGACCGCGTCGGTTACATTTGCCGAAATTCTACGATGCGATGCCGGCCGACATACCGACTTATATTCCTCCTGCTGCTCTTTTTGCTAGCACTGGCATTTGTTGGCGTCGTTTGGTATTACCATGGTAGGCTGGAAAAAATTAACCGGGAAATACACGAATTGGATGAAACCTACAACTGATCAAACAATAGCGATGACGATTGACGCGCGACCCTATTCCGAAAAGAAAGTAACGATGCATCGTTGCGGTTTACTGGCCATCCTGTGCCTGTTGTTTTTCCAGTTGGCAAATGCCCAGCCGTACGTGCCTTCGGGTGGTATCCTGTATGTCGATCAGCGCGCCGGCACCGGAGGCGATGGCAGTTCGTGGGCCAACGCCATTCCCGAGCTGGCCGACGCCCTCCGATGGGCCCGCGACCAATGGGGCTCCGATGGCAGTACCGCGGCATGGGATGCTACCGACCCACTGAAGATATTCGTGGCCGAAGGTACCTACAAACCGCTATACAACGCTGCTGACGATTTATATGGGGAAGACGGAGAACGTGATAACGTATTCGTACTATTACCTTATGTGGAGGTCTATGGCGGCTTTGCCGGTACGGAAGCCAGTATCAGTGATCGGTCTGCAGCGGCGCTGGCCGGCGACGTGTACAAAACCATTCTTTCGGCCGATTTCAATGGCGATGATAACCCGGATAATTTTGATAACCATGCCGAAAACGCTTACCACGTAGTGCTTGCCCCGGCAGATGCGGTCGGCAGTGTGCTCGACGGCTTCACCATCAGCGGGGGCAATGCCGATGGTGGTCCCGACGGTCCCGAGGTATTTGGTCTGCCTCACGCCCGCCATTATGGGGGCGGGCTGCTCAATTACTCCGGCAACATCATCCGGAACGTGTCCATTATCCGTAACCGGGCGGTAGAAAATGGCTATGGTTACGTTGCCAAAGGCGGTGGGGTTTACAACAGCGGCAATGCGACCTATACCCGTGTGACCATTGCAGGCAATGCCACGGACGGCCCGGGAGGCGGGATGACTACCTTCGGTGCCCCAACGCTCCGGGAGGTGATGATCCGTAACAACTCGGCCGGAGATGGGGCGGGTATGGAAGTCACAGGTTCCCCTAACCTCATCAATACCGTTATCAGTGGCAATACGTTGCTTGGGAGTGGTTCCGGGCAAGCGGGAGGCATATATGCTGATCAGAATTATACCCCGCGGCTCATTAACGTGACCATCGGCGGTAATTCGGGCGCTGCAATCAAATATGGATTAGGGTCCATGCCCATCAGCCGACTAACGCTGCACAACTGTATCGTATGGGGCGGGATATCAGGTGCTAGGCCATCCACCATCGAGCACAGCTTAATCGAGGGCAACAGCAGCACAGCCGATGGCAACCGGGATGCGACCGGTCTTACCGCCGCCGACATCTTCCGCGATCCCGTTGCCGGGGATTACCGGCTACGACCGGGCAGCTTGGCGATTAATGCGGGTAGCAATGACCTGTATGAAGCAGCCGATGGCGATGAGGCGAACCATAGTTTGAACAACGATAATGATGCGGCGGGTAGTCAGCGGGTGCGGGGAGGTACCATTGATATGGGAGCCTATGAAAGCCTATATGCCACCATCAGTCCCACGGATGGTATCCTGTACGTGGATGCCGCTGTGGATGTGGGCAAGATAGAAGGAGTAGACCTGCTCTCCGATCAATCGGGCGATTCGTGGGCCAACGCCATTCCCGAGCTGGCCGACGCGCTCCAGTGGGCCAAAGAAAACGAAAGCAGCTGGTCTGCCGGCGCTCCCTTGAAGATTTATGTGGCGAAAGGTGTTTATACGCCGAAGTATGGTGCGCTTGACGTGGCGGGGCCCAGTACCAATCTCCGGGATCGATCGTTCTCGCTGGTGAACCACGTACAGCTATTCGGTGGATTTGACCCCGCCAATGACATCAACGACCTCAATGACCAGAGGCTGTTGCCCGACCCGCGCCCGGGTGCAGCAGCAGCCGGCACCATCCTCTCCGGAGATTTCGGCGATGGCTCCCACGCGTATCACGTTGTTTTGGCATTGGGGTCCACCGGATCGGACCCACTCCATATCCTGCTCGACGGCTTTACCATCAGCGGGGGAAAGGCTGATGGAAGCGGCAATATTCGGCCCAACGGCTGGTACACGGTTAATCAGGATTATGGCGGCGGTATCTGGTTGGCCTATACACACGGGCAGATCAGGCACGTCAAAATAACGGACAACCAAGCCGATTACGGCGGTGGCATCGCCATGGAATTTAGTGGCAGTGAGCTCACGCTGGAATCGGTTTCCATCTGTATAAACGACGCAGGAACGCGGGGTGGAGGAATATATACGGGTTCGAATGATGGCAAAATACGACTGACGAATACACTCGTCGCCCGTAACAGTGCATATAACGGCGGTGGAATGGCATTAAGCTTTGGCTCCGCGGGTGAACTAACCATGACCAACGTGACGTTGAGCGGCAACACCGTACGTCATCTTTCATCCGCCTCTTCGGGGATTGCTATTGATAATGGTCATCTAATCATCCGGAACAGCATCATCGACAACTATATTGATGGTGCCATCGATATCGCCGGCAGCGGCAATAGCCTTGTCCGCGGCAGCACGGACTTCTTGGATGCCTCTCCAGCGTTTGTAGACGGAGCCAATGGAGACTACCGGTTGCTGCGGGGTAGCCCGGCGATCGGTGCAGGGAACAACGTATATTATACCGACGCTGGTGGGGATTTAGCCGTTGACGCAGACCTCGGCGGCGAGGCAAGGCTGTGGGGTGCTGCCATCGACATGGGTGCGTTTGAATACGCGCTTGCGGCCAATCCCGATGAAAACAACATCCTCTACGTGGATAAGCATGTTGATGGCGGTGCTGGCGACGGCAGCAGCTGGGCCAATGCGATCCCCGAGTTGCGTGATGCGCTTGCCTGGGCAGCAGGTGAATGGGACGTGGCGGCAAATGGACCCCTCCAGGTCTGGGTGGCAAAGGGTACCTATACCCCCGTCCGGCCTGTCGACAATAGCAATGTGACGGTCGCGGAGCGGCAAGCCACCTTCCGGTTGGTGGGTGGCGTGGAGGTTTACGGCGGCTTTGCCGGCGGCGAAACGACACGCGATGAACGCGATTGGAAGACGAACACGACCATCCTGAGCGGGGATATCGATGGCAATGACACCGGAACAGATGGTGTCATTACCAATCCGGCAACACAGCTGCAGGGCCGCAACAGCTACCATGTAGTAACCGCTTCGGACGTGAATCAAACCGCCCTGCTCGACGGCTTCCTGATTACAGCCGGGCATGCCGACGACGCTTTCTCCACCTACGGTGGCGGTGGCGGCGTATTCAACAACGGTGGTCACCTGGCCCTGGTCAACCTCACCATCCAGGGTAACCGGGCCGTCAACACGGGTGCCGGGGTATTGAACGGAGCCGATTCCCGGGCGCGCCTGACCAACGTAACCATCCGTCACAATGCGTCAGGCGGATCCGGTGGCGGGATGCTCAATATGGCTGCCGACGTGTGGCTGACCAACGCGGTAATCCGCGACAACAACGCCGATGGCAACGGTGGCGGGATGACAAACAGCAGTGGCTCCACGCTCCGGCTGACCAATACCGAGATCAGCGGCAATACCGCCTACGATGGCGGTGCGATGTATACCTTTGGTGGTTCTTCGGTCGTACTCACCAACGTGACGGTAACCGGAAATAGCTTGGTAGGCGCCGGTATCGTAGGGGGGCTCTACTCCAATGACGCCACGTTGACGTTGGCCAATACGGTGGTATGGAACAACACCAAATCCGACGGTTCGCCGGATAACCTGTATACGCCCGCTGGTACCTTGGTTGTCAGAAGCAGCTTATTGCAGGGCGATCCGGAAAGCTGGACGTGGAGTACCGCCTGGACGGGTACCGACGGGGGCGGCAATATCATTACCGGTAGTTCGCCTTTTGCCGATGAGGCAGCAGGCGATTACCGGCTGCGCCCCGCCAGCCAGGCGCTAAACACGGGCAGCAATGAAGCGTACGAAAGCGCCGATGGCGACAATGGGAATAACAGCCTCGCCAATGACACCGATTTGGCCGGGAACCCGCGGGTATTCCGCGTGGCGGATGGCGGCGTGGTTGACATCGGTGCCTATGAAAGTGCCTATGCGTCCATCTCACCCACGGACGGCATCCTCTACGTGAATACCGCCGTGGATGCAGGTAAGGGGCCGGAGGAAGCGGTGTCTGACCAGTCCGGCAGCAGCTGGGCCAATGCCATCCCGGAGCTGTCAGCAGCACTGCAATGGGCGCAGGCCAATAAAAACGGGGGACTGTGGGATGCCGGCCAGCCGCTTCAGCTATACGTAGCCGAGGGCGAATACAGGCCGGGTATACACCCCACAACCAACAGTCCGGTCACAAACGAGCACGCTACATTTTTGATGGTTAAGGACGTACAGCTGTACGGAGGGTTCCCACAGAGCGGCGATCCGACCATGGACGACCGCGATTGGAAAACCCATACCACAACACTGAAAGGCGTAATGCCCAACGGCAACCCGGTCTACCACGCCGTGGTTTCGGCCGGCGATGTGGGCCGGGCGCTGATGGACGGATTCACCATTACCGGCGCCCATGCCAAAAGTGTGGGAAGCATCACCGTCAACGAAGAAACAATCGACGGATTAAGCGGTGGGGGGATGATTAACGTCCATTCGTCCCCTACGCTGACCAACCTCATCGTTGCCTATAATAGCGCAGAGTATATTGGCGGTGGGGTCTATAATTCCGGTTCTTCCCCGGTGCTGGCCAACGTAACCATTACGGACAATTCGGCCGCTGAGGGGGGCGGTATATGCAATAGTGCCTCTTCCCCTTACCTGACCAACGTTATCATTGCCCGGAATACGGGGCGTAACTGGGGAGGCGGGATATCCAATAGAGGTGGTTCCCCCAGACTGACCAATGTCCTCATTACCGGGAATGAGCTTGTTGGTTCGGCCGGCGGGACAGGAGCCGGCGGCGGAATGCTTAATTCGGGTAGTCACCCGGTCCTGACCAACGTAACCATCATCGGTAATTCGGCGCCGTCGCCTTCTGGCAGCGAATTAAGCAATAGAGATAGTTCTTTTCCAACCCTGCACAATTCCATCGTATGGGGTGCGGTAAACTTGGAAGGCGTTACGGCATACCATAGCCTGATCTGGGGGGAGAGCACGACCGACAATGGTAACATCGATGCGTCTACGGTCAGCGACGCATCTGTCCTGTTTGCCGACCCGGACAACGGCGACTACCGCCTGCTGCCGGGCAGCCCGGCCATAGACGCGGGCAGCAATGCCGGGTACGAAGCTGCCGACGAGGATGACGGCAACAACAGCCTGGGTACCGACATGGATTTGGCCGGTAACCCGCGGGTTACCGGCCTGGCAGCGGACGGCATCATCGACATCGGCGCCTACGAGAGCCCTTATATGCCCATCAGGCCAACCGCGGGCATCCTCTACGTGAATACTGCCGTGGATACCGGTAAAGGGCCAGAGGAAGCAGTGTCTGATCGATCGGGTAGCAGCTGGGACAACGCGATCCCCGAGCTACGCGATGCGCTCCGCTGGGCGGCAGATAACCAGGACAAGGGCCTGTGGAGTGCGGCGGAGCCGCTGCAGATCTGGGTAGCCGGGGGTAAGTACACGCCCGTGCAACCGGCGGATCCGGACAACGTGACGCCAAGTGAGCGCGGAGCTACCTTCCAACTGACCAGCGGCCTACAGCTCTACGGCGGTTTTGCCGGCGGAGAAACGACGCTCGCCGAACGCGACTGGAAGACGAACGTCACCATCCTGAGCGGGGATATCGACGGTAATGACACCGGCGCAGATGGAGTCATTACCGATCCGGCAACCGAAATACAGGGCGCCAATAGTTACCACGTGGTCACCGCTTCAGGCACGGATGAGACGACGGTGCTCAATGGAGTCACCGTAACGGCGGGGAAGGCGGATGGACCGGATGCGGACGCCAATGGCGGCGGTATATACATCCATGCAGGCAGCCCGGCATTGGTTTATGTAGACATCCGGGGCAACCGGGCATCAAACGGCGGCGGCGCATTCCATACCGCTAGCAGTAATCCCCGCATTACGAATACGATCATCCGCAACAACCATGCGGCATCCGGCGGTGGCATCTACAACGAGGGTTCCACCACCACGCTCACGAATGTAGTTATTGCCCGAAACACCGGTGTCGATGCGGGTGGCGGGATGTTGGTGAGCACAGGTAGCGTGACCATGAACAACAGCATCGCCTGGCGCAATGTCAATGGCGAGGGTACGCTGGAGCACCTGAAAACGATCGATGGAACGATGACCAGCAGCCACAGCATGTTGGAGGGCTTCACGAAGGTTGTTGCCTGGGTGAGTGGATGGGGATGGGATACCCCCACCACAGGTAACGATGGCGGCGGCAACATCATTGAGAACAATTCGCCTTTTGTTGATGAAGCAGCGGGCGACTTTTCGCTGCGGAGGCTTAGCCTGGCCGTCGATGCCGGCAGCAATGCCTTATATGAAGCTGCCGACGGTGATGCCGGCAACAACAGCCTCGCTGACGATGCCGACCTGGCCGGAAACCCACGCGTGTACGATCCGGTAGGGCGTGGCATCATCGACATGGGCGTATCCGAAAGCCCGTATGTGGCCATCCATCCCACCAATGGTATACTCTATGTAAACGCCGCCGTGGATGCCGGCAAGGCGCCGGGGGATGCACTGTCCGATCAATCGGGCAGCAGCTGGGAGAATGCGATGACCGTGCCGGGCGAAATACGCCAATGGTTGGCAGACCGGGTAGAATGTGATTTGCTGCCCACACCGGAGGCTCCTTTGCAGGTCTGGGTGGCTAAGGGTGTCTATACCCCCGCAACAGTCAGCACCGACCTCGGTGGGTTTTCATTGTACAATAACGTAGGATACTACGGCGGATTTGCCGGTGGCGAAACGGACTTGAACCAACGCGATTGGAAGGCAAATACCACCATCCTGAGCGGGGATATCGGAGGGGATGATACCGGTACAGGCGGCATCATTACGGATCCGGTAACCCAAATAAATGGCATCAACAGTGCTACCTTGGTAACCGCTGACGACATGAAATATAGTGGGAGCAGTGAGAAAATAAATCAATCCGCGGTGCTTGATGGGTTCACCCTGACTGCCGGATATGGTGGATTCGGGGGCGCGATAAACATTGCCAGTGGTAGCCCTACGTTAACCAACCTGGACATCCGCGGCAATTACGCGGCGTCAGGCGGAGGGGTAGCCATCAGTCGCGCTGTGGAGCCCCGTTTTACGAACGTAGCGATCCGTAATAACTATGCGGAAGCGGATGGCGGCGGGATGCACGTTAAAAACGTAAATAGTTCACCTGAATTCGTCAATGTCCTCATCAGCGACAACGTGGCCGATATGAAAGGTGGTGGAATATACAGTGAAGAGAACCTGTCGATGACATTTACCAATGTCACCATCACGGGGAATCAGGCGGAAACCGGCGGCGGTATGTTTAATGCGATCGTTCCTAGCGGTTCGCCGGTCCACTCGATGAACAATGTGATCCTATGGGGAAATACCGCGGTTGACGGACCTGATATTCATACCCGTTTCTACATGGAGGACAGGACACTTACCCTCAACGTTGCCCACAGCATCTTCAATAAGGATGGGATGGTAAGCACTTTCCAGCTTTTTGAAGTGGGAGAGATTTCTGACGGAAGCGATAGGGTCGTGTTCAATGAGGACGAGCCTTCACTGATCGTCAATCAGGATCCGGAATTTTTGGATCCGGCAGCAGGCGATTACCGCTTACGTCTTGGCAGCCCGGCCATTGATGCCGGCAGTAATGCCGGGTACGAAGCTGCCGACGGCGATGACGGCAACAACAGCCTGGGTACCGACGTTGATTTAGCCGGCCTTCCGCGGGTACACAGCCACGTGGGGATCGTGGATATGGGCGCCTATGAATACCAGCCCGTGGAGCAGGCCATCTCGGAGGTAATGGATGTTGGAAAGACCTATGGCGAAGCACCGTTCGATCCGGGCGCCACGGCCAATTCAGGTCTTCCGGTGAGCTATGCGTCCAGCGACAACACCATTGCCGAAGCGTTTGAGGATGCCGATGACGGCAATAAATGGAAAATTCGCATCCTGAAAGCCGGTGAAGTGACCATTACAGCGAGCCAGGCGGGCGATAGCGATTACCTGCCCGCCGATGACCAGACGTTCACACTGACCATTGCTAAACGGCCGGTGACGGTATCCTTTGCCGTTGATGCGGAGATTACGAAGGAATACGACGGCACGGCCGTGGCCACGGTGACGGCATCCGACCTGGCCTTCGGGGCGGGCGAGGTGGTCGCGGGCGACGAGCTGTCGGTAAGCCTTTCCTCGGGTGCGGGGAGCTATTCGGATAAACATGCGGGCACCGATAAAGCGGTGACGCTTCCGCTGGACGGCCTCACCTTGGGCGGTGCGGACAAGGATAACTACGCGATCAGCAACAACGCCCCGGTCACGGGCGATGCGGGTGTCATCACATCCCGTCCGCTGACCATCACGGCGAATAACCACACCGTGCTGTACAGCGGTACGGCCTACAGCGGGGGCAACGGGGTAGCCTACACAGGCTTCGTGCCGGGCGAGGATGCGTCCGTACTTTCCGGTACGCTGACCTACAGCGGCAGCTCGCAGGGTGCCATGGAAGCCGATACGTACACGATAACGCCGGGGGGACTGACCTCGTCCAATTATGCGGTCACGTTCGCGGACGGCACGCTGGTGATCTCGGGCGGTGCGGCAAACATTTTGTCGTTCAACGTGCAGCAGGCGGGTTCAACGGTGGCACGTACCTACGGCGACGGTGACGTGGACGGCTCGGCAGTAGCCAGCTCGGGTCTTACGGTGACCTACGGCAGCAGCGAGGAGGACGTTGCCACGATCGATGCCAACGGGCAGATCCGCATCAAGGGAGTGGGTACCACCATCCTCACAGCCAGCCAGGGGGGCAACGTGAACTATGCCCCGGCTGCGGACATCAGTTTTTCGCTGGAGGTACAGCCGAAGGCGCTGACAGTTACTGCCCGGAATGCAACCAGGGTCTACGACGGGGTGCCGTACAGTGGGGGAGCGGGTATTGACTACAATGGTTTCATCCCGGGCGAGGATGCGTCCGTGGTGAACGGCACGCTTGCTTATGGTGGTGGCTCGCAGGGCGCTATGGATGTGGGCAGCTATGCGATAATACCGTCCGGATTGAGCGCAGCTAACTATACCATTGCTTATACAGACGGCCGGCTTGACATTGTCCCTGCGGGGGGCAACGTGCTGACGTTCGACAGCCAGACGGCGGGCAGCACGGTGGCTGTGGTTTATGGAGCGCAGGCCCTGTCGGCAGCGGCCCGTGCGACCTCGGGTCTTCCGGTCACCTACAGCAGCAGCAACGAAACGGCAGCCATGGTATCGGCCGACGGCACGGTGACGGTGATGGGTACGGGCAGTACGGTGATCACGGCCGGCCAGCCGGGGGATGCCAACCACGACCCTGCCGCCGACATCAGCTTTGAGCTGCGGGTGTCGCAGAAGGAACTCACCATCACGGCCAATAACGATGGTAAAACCTATGATGGCGCCGCCTACAGCGGGGGCAACGGCGTTCAGTACACCGGTTTCGCATATGGTGAGGACGAATCGGTACTCTCCGGCACAATCATCTACAGGGGCAATTCACAGGGTGCCACGGATGTGGGCAGCTATGTGATTGAACCGGGCGGTTACACCTCGTCCAACTACGCGATTGCCTACCGCAACGGCAGCCTCTCGGTGACCAAGCGTCCGGTGACGGTTTCTTTTGCTGCAGGTGCAGCGATTACGAAGGAATACGACGGCACGGCCGTGGCCATGGTGACGGCATCGGACCTGGCCTTCGGTGGGGGCGAGGTGGTTGCGGGCGACGAGCTGTCGGTGAGCCTTTCATCCGGAGCGGGCAGCTACGCGGATAAAAATGCCGGCACCGATAAAGCGGTGACGCTTCCGCTGGACGGCATCACGCTGGGCGGTGCGGACAGGGATAACTACGCGATCAGCAACAGCGCCCCGGTCACGGGCGGTGCGGGTGTCATCACCTCCCGTCCGCTGTCCATCACGGCCAACAACCACACGGTGCTGTACAGCGGCACGGCCTACAGCGGGGGCAACGGGGTGGTTTACGCAGGCTTCGTGCCGGGCGAGGATGCGTCCGTACTTTCCGGCACATTGACCTACGGGGGCAGTTCGCAGGGTGCTGTGGAAGCCGATACGTACACGATAACGCCGGGGGGACTGACCTCGTCCAATTATGCGGTCACGTTCGCGGACGGCACGCTGGTGATCTCGGGCGGTGCGGCAAACATCCTGTCGTTCAACGTGCAGCAGGCGGGTAGTACGGTGGCACGTACCTACGGCGAGGGTGACGTGGACGGCTCGGCAGTAGCCAGCTCGGGTCTTGCGGTGACCTACGGCAGCAGTGACATGGACGTTGCCATGATCGATGCCAACGGGCAGATCCGCATCAGGGGAGTGGGCACCACCACCATCACGGCCAGCCAGGGGGGCAACGTGAACTATGCCCCGGCTGCGGACATCAGTTTTATGCTGGAGGTACAGCCGAAAGCGCTGACGGTTACTGCCCGGAATGCGACGAAGGTGTACGACGGGGTGCCGTACGGCGGGGGCAACGGGGTTGCCTACACGGGCTTCGTGCCGGGTGAGGACGAATCGGTACTCTCCGGCACAGTCACCTACGGCGGCAGCTCGCAGGGCGCCACGGATGTGGGCAGCTATGCGATTGCACCGTCGGGATTGAGCGCAGCCAACTATACCATTACGTATACAGACGGCCGGCTTGACATTGTCCCTGCGGGTGGCAACGTGCTGACGTTCGACAGCCAGACGGCTGGCAGCACGGTAGCGGTGGTTTATGGAGCGCAGGCGCTGTCGGCAGCGGCCCGTGCGACCTCGGGTCTTCCGGTCACCTACAGCAGCAGCAACGAAACGGCAGCGATGGTATCGGCCGACGGCACGGTGACGGTGATGGGTACGGGCAGTACGGTGATCACGGCCGGTCAGCCGGGGGATGCCAACCACGACCCTGCCGCCGACATCAGCTTTGAGCTGCGGGTGTCGCAGAAGGAACTCACCATCACGGCCAATAACGATGGTAAAACCTATGATGGCGCCGCCTACAGCGGGGGCAACGGCGTTCAGTACACCGGTTTCGCATATGGTGAGGACGAATCGGTACTCTCCGGCACGCTCACCTACGGGGGCAGCTCGCAGGGTGCCACGGATGTGGGCAGCTATGTGATTGAACCGGAAGGATACACCTCGTCCAACTATGCGATTGCCTACCGCAACGGCAGCCTTTCGGTGACCAAGCGGTCGGTTGAAGTCGGTTTTGCCGCTGATGCGGAGATTACGAAGGAATACGACGGCACGGCCGTGGCCACGGTGACGGCATCCGACCTGGCCTTCGGTGGGGGAGAGGTTATCGCGGGCGACGAGCTGTCAGTGAACCTTTCATCCGGAGCGGGCAGCTACGCGGATAAACATGCGGGCACCGATAAAGAGGTGACGCTTCCGCTGGACGGCCTCACGCTGGGCGGTGCGGACAAGGATAACTACGCGATCAGCAACAACGCCCCGGTCACGGGCGATGCGGGTGTCATCACCTCCCGTCCGCTGACCATCACGGCGAACAACCACACGGTGCTGTACAGCGGCGGAGCGTACAGCGGGGGCAACGGGGTGGTTTACGCAGGCTTCGTGCCGGGCGAGGATGCGTCCGTACTTGGCGGTGCATTGACCTACGGGGGCAGTTCGCAGGGTGCTGTGGACGTGGGCAGTTATACCATCCTGCCTTCCGGATTGCTGGCGACCAATTATGCTCCGGAATACCGGGCCGGTAGTCTGGCGGTTACCCCGGCGATGCGCACGCTGGACTTCCCGGCATTGCCCGCGAAGACTTACGGCGAGGGCGACTTCGACGGAGGCGCTGTTGCAAGCAGCGGCGAGGATATCATCTATGCGAGCAGCAATCCTGCCGTGGCCACTGTTGTAGCCGGCCTTATCCGCATCACGGGTGCCGGCACGGCCACCATCACGGCCACGGTGCCGGAAAATAGGAATTATAGTAGCCAACCTGAGGTATCACATACGCTGACCGTGCGCAAGGCCGCCCAGACCATCACGCTCGATGCTCCAGCGGAAGTCCATCGTGATATGGGCAGTGTCCCGGTAACGGCAGGCTCCAGCAGCGGCCTACCGGTGACACTGGCGGTGGATGATCCGGAGGTGGCCACTTTGGACGGCACCTCGCTCAACATCCTGCGCCTGGGTACGGTGCGCATCACGGCCACGCAGGCGGGCGACGCCAACCACGAAGCGGCCGAGCCGGTGGCGGTCACGATCCGGGTCACTGACCCGACCTCTGACATGCCCATCCGGATACACAGGGCGGTTTCGCCCAACGGCGACGGCATCAATGAGTACCTCATCATCGAGGCCATCAAGGACTATCCGGAAAACCGGGTCCGCATCTTCAACCGCAATGGCACGGTGGTGTACGAAGCCTCGGGCTACAACAATGGCACGGTGGCCTTCCGCGGCATCGGCACCGGACAGCAGCGGGTTCCTGCGGGCACGTACTTCTACGTGGCCGAGATCCGGGTGGGTGGCGAATGGAAATACGAGAAAGGATGGTTTGTGTTGAGGTATTAGGTTTTGCCGTTTGCTCTTTGCCTTTTTGCGGAGATTAAAGCACCTCGCAAATAGGCAGACAGCGAATAGCATAAAGCAAACAGCGTATAGCAAACAGCAAAGAAAGAAATGAAACGGATACAACTTATATTCATGGCGATGCTTGCTGCGGCCACTGCCACGCAAGCCCAGCAGCCGCTCACGCATACCCAGCACGGGCAGCTACGCACGGTCATCAACCCGGCGGCGAGCCTGCTGCGCACGGGCGGGGAGGTATCGGTGATCGGCCGGCGGCAGTGGGTGGGCTTGGACGGCGCCCCCACGGTGTTCTGG
>NZ_JBHEUZ010000014.1:0-131067 GCF_041925275.1 Parapedobacter sp. 2B3
CGAATCAAAGTTAAGTAAGCCTAAAAAGAGGCAACGCGCTGCCCTGGATGACGATTTCCGAAGCAGCCTGCTCGCCGCGTATTTTTAAAAGCGATTTCCCTGGAATAACCTCCCGCACGTGTTTTCCTTCTGCCAATAATTCGTATATTGCGCTTTCCAACGATGGTTGGAACTGACCATAAAAAGGGGAAGCTGATGAAGGAAGGTAAACCGGCAACGATCAAGGAAATTGCGAAGCGGTTGAAAATTTCACCGTCTACGGTATCACGCGCTCTGAATGACCATCCGAGTATCGGGTTGGTAACGACCATGCGGGTGAAAAAGGTGGCCGAGGAGTTGAATTATGAGCCTAATCAAACCGCCATTTTTTTCAAGCAACGTAAAACATTTACCATAGGCGTGGTATTGCCCAGTCTGTCGGAGCCTTTTTTTTCGGCAGCCATCAGTGAAATTGAAAACGTAGCCAGCGGAAAAAATTATACGGTCATCATGGGACAGTCGCTCGACGATGCGGACCGCGAACTTCGTATCCTCCAGACACTGAAAGCGCACCGGGTGGACGGGGTTCTCATGTCAATCGGAAAGAATACCCGTGCGTATCCTTTCATAGAGCTATTGGAAAGTGCCGGTATTCCCATCGTCTTTTTCGATTGCGTGCCCGATCTGGAAAATATCAATAAGGTGGTAAGCGATCTGGAAACGGGCATGCTGGAAGCCATTGATGTGTTCGTCTCCTGCGGGCACCATGCCATATCGCTCATCAACGGCCCACCGCTGCTCCCTGCAAGCATCGAACGTAAACGGGCATATCTTAAAGGGCTCAGCATAGGTGGTATCCCGTTCAAGGAGGAATACATGGTTCATACCGACCTTACCGCCGAAGGCAACGAGACAGCGATATCCCAATTGCTGGCCTTGCCGAAACGCCCGTCGGCCGTTGTTTCGTTCAATGACTATGTAGCATTGGACGTGATGAAGGTGGTCCGCCAACGGGGGGTCACCCTTAACCAAGACATCCATTTCATTAGCTACGCGAACTACCCGCTCTGGAAGTACATGGAAAATCCGCCCATGGCATCCATCGAGCAGTTTCCCGGCGAGCAAGGGAAAAAGGCGGCGGAATTACTTTTCGAACAGATAGATGCCGTAGAACGGCCGGAACCGGTAAAGGTGACGTTCAAATCGCGGTTGGTTAATCAGGTTTAAGTCTTTGTCGTAAGTCTTTGTCGTAAGTCTTTAGTCGTAAGTCTTTAGTCGTAAGTGCTGTTCTGGTTGACTTATGACTAACGACTAAAAAAGACTTACGACAAAACAACTATAAATGGATCACTTCGCCGTATGCATCCGCGGCGGCTTCCATAATGGCCTCGCTCATGGTCGGGTGCGGATGCACGGCTTTGATAATTTCGTGCCCCGTGGATTCCAACTTGCGGGCTACCACCACTTCGGCGATCATTTCCGTCACATTGGTTCCGATCATATGGGCTCCGAGGAACTCACCGTATTTGGCGTCGAAAATCACCTTTACGAAACCGTCTTTCGCCCCGGCAGCACTTGCCTTGCCCGATGCGGAGAAGGGGAATTTGCCTACTTTGACTTCGTATCCGGCCTCCTTGGCAGCTTTTTCAGTAAAGCCCACCGATGCAATCTCGGGTGTGCAGTACGTGCAACCGGGAATGTTGTTGTAATCGATCGGCGATATATCCAGCCCTTTTATTTTCTCCACGCAGGTAATGCCTTCGGCCGAAGCGACATGTGCCAGCGCTTGGCCCTTTACGATATCGCCGATGGCGTAAACGCCGTTTACGTTGGTTTTGTAGAAGTCGTCTACCACCACGCGGCCTTTATCCGTTTTGACACCGGCCTCCTCCAAGCCCAGGTTTTCGATATTGGGGGTGATGCCAACGGCCGACAACACGGTTTCAGCTTCGATGGTTTCGGTTCCTTTGGCTGTTTTTATCTGTACCTTGCATCGTTTGCCCGAGGTATCCACCGACTGCACTTCGGCACTCGTGAGGATGTTGATACCCGCTTTCTTCAGACTGCGCTCCAGTTGCTTGGAGATTTCTTCATCTTCTACGGGTACAATGCGGTCGAGGTACTCCACCACGGTTACCTTCGTGCCAATGGCATTGTAGAAATAAGCAAATTCAACGCCGATGGCACCGGATCCGACAACAACGAGCGATTCGGGTTGCTTTTCCAAACTCATCGCTTGGCGGTACCCGATGATGCGCTTGCCATCCTGCTTTAGGTTGGGAAGCTCGCGCGACCGCGCGCCCGTAGCCAATATCGTATGCGTTGCGGTGTATGTTTTGGTGTCCCCGTCTGAACCTTTGACTTCCACTTGGCCGCCTTTTTTTATTTTGGCCGTACCCATAACCACATCGATCTTGTTTTTCTTCATCAGGAACTGGATTCCCTTGCTCATGCCGTCGGCTACGCCGCGGCTGCGCTTCACGATCGCATCGAAATCGGCTTCGCCACCATTTACCTTGATGCCGTAATCAGCGGCATGGTTGAGGTATTCAAATACCTGTGCGCTTTTGAGCAACGCTTTGGTGGGAATACAGCCCCAATTGAGACAGATGCCCCCCAATGATTCCCGTTCTACAATGGCGGTTTTAAATCCAAGTTGGGAAGCCCTGATGGCGGCCACATAACCACCCGGTCCACTCCCGATTACAATGATGTCGTAGTTCATATATCTTAGTTGCTTTCTTGAGATTGATTCACGTTTCTGTTGCTATCCCGAACATGTAAGGTGGCTACAAACTTACATAAATTTTTTTAAGAAAATCCTAAAGTCGCGGCCGTAAGCGATTGACCCGGGACCGAGGACTAACCCCTCCGTCACATTTCGGTCAAAGGGTGGTGGCGACGCTAACCTGCCGGGATAATTGGCTATCTTGCGGCCACAAAAACGATCAAAGATGGTTACAACGAAACAAACCCTCAAATGGTTCTGTAACATTGCCCTTATCGAAGGGATATCCATGGTGGTGTTGGTTGCCTTTTCGGTGTTGAAACGCACCACCGACTACGAATGGGCCCTGTTGGGCGTGAAATACGTGGGCTGGGCGCACGGTATCCTGTTCATCGCGTATGTGTACTTGCTATGGGCGTGTACAGACCGTTATAAGTGGAAAATCGGGCGCGTAGCTGCCTTCTTTCTGGCTTCGCTGATTCCTTTTGCTCCCTTTTTCGTTGAGCGGAAATTACGTCGGGAAGATTGATCTTTACGGTTTGTTCCCGGCGTAAGCGTAGGTGATTTCTGTCTTGCCGTGCGGCGTAGGGTTCCCTTCTTTGTCGAGATTGACGAAAACCAGTTTATCTATTGTCAATATGCTCTTGCGCGTGATTTTATTGCGCACTTGGCAGGTCAGCGTAATAGAGGTGTAGCCAAAGTGCGTCGCGGTGATGCCGAGTTCGATAATGTCGCCTTGGCGGGCCGAACTCACGAAGTTAATTTCGGAAATGAATTTGGTGACCACGTATGGATTGCCCAACTGGACGATGGCGTAAATGACCGCCTCTTCGTCTATCCATCGGAGCAACGTCCCTCCGAAGAGGGTTCCGTTCGGGTTCAGGTCTTCGGGCTTGACCCATTTTCGGGTATGGAAATTCATTCGAAAATAGTTTGTTCTTTATAGGCCTCATGGGAACCTGCATGTTCATCGCCTTTTGTGCCAGACGCTGACAGGGCAGGTTTCATGTGTATTTTACATATGGATGGCACGGTTATCTGTCGCAGCGAGCGATGCCTCGCGGAAAGCCTCCGTATAGGTGGGATGGGCATGGCAGATGCGGGCAATATCTTCGGCAGAGGCCCGGTATTCCATCGCCAGGGTGGCTTCGGCAATCATATCTGCGGCGCGGGGGCCGATCATATGTACGCCCAGCACTTCATCGGTGCTGGCGTCGGCTAGCACCTTTACGAAGCCATCCGTATCGCCGCTGGCTTTGGCACGGCCGCTGGCTTTGAAAGGGAATGACCCTGTTTTATAGGCGCGGCCGTCGGCTTTCAGTTGCTCTTCGGTTTTGCCTACGCTGGCTACTTCAGGCCAGGTGTATACAACGCCCGGAATGAGGTTGTAGTCGATGTGGGGCTGTTGGCCCGCAAGGCGCTCGGCTACGTATACCCCTTCGTCTTCGGCCTTATGGGCCAGCATGGCTCCCTTCACCACATCACCGATTGCATATACTCCGGGTACGGATGTTTCAAGGTGTTCGTTTACGGGTATCTTCTTACCCCGTTCTTCCAGCGTGATGCCGATGTTTTCCAACCCCAACCCTTCGGTATAGGCTGTGCGGCCTACGGCAACGATGCAGTAGTCGCCTTCCCATGTAACGGCTTCGCCCTTTGCATTTTCCGCATTGACGGTTACCTTCTTCCCTTTGGCGGTGGCTCCGGTTACCTTGTGGCCCAAGTAGAACTCCATGCCAAGCGATTTCTTCAATATGCGCTGCAATTCCTTACCTAGTCCGCCATCCATGGTCGGGATGATGTTTTTCTCGTACTCCACCACAGACACCTTAGCGCCCAAACGTGCGTACACGGAACCCAGTTCGAGCCCGATGACCCCGCCCCCGATGATAATCAGGTGTTTTGGTACCTCGGTCAGTGTCAGTGCCTCCGTAGAAGTGATGATCCGTTTTTTATCGATAGGGAGGAAAGGAAGGGCGGTGGGTTTGGACCCCGAAGCGATGACGATGTTCTTGCCAGTGATCTGCTCGGCCTTTCCTTCGGCCCCGGCTATTTTCACCGTATTTTTATCGACAAACGAGCCGATGCCCACGAAGCTGTCAATTTTATTCTTCTTGAACAGGAACGCGATCCCGGCAACGTTTTGCGTGATGACTTCATCTTTCCTGGCGATCATCTGCTTCATGTCTACCGCAAGGTTGCTAAGGTTGATACCATGCGCACCGAACTGGTGGGCAGCGTTATGGTAATGTTCGGAGGAGTCTAGCAACGCCTTTGAAGGGATGCATCCCACGTTCAGGCAGGTGCCTCCAAACGTACTGTATTTCTCGATGATAGCCGTTTTCAAACCCAATTGTGCGCAACGGATGGCGGCTACGTATCCGCCGGGCCCGCTACCGATTATAATGACGTCGTACTGCATGTGATGAAGTTATTCAATTCGATGGCCAAAGGTACGTAATAATTGTTCGTGGATGGAAAAAGGTACAAAAAAAGACAGCCGGTTGACTGTCTTCTTTTTTATTGCGTATGTCGTGCCTGTTACTCAGCGACAATCTTTCCCTGCATCACACCGTAGTGGCCAGGGAAACTGCAGACAAATGGATAGACGCCTTTGCTATCCAGGGTAAACTCAATCACATCCGTTTCGCCCGGTCCCAACAATTTAGTGTGGGCAATGATAGACGATGCAAACGTTGCCGGGATGTATTCGGTATCAACCGCTTTGATGGCCTCACCACCGAAAGCCGGTAAATCCGTTCCCGGTTGCAATACAACAACGTTGTGCCCCATGGACTCCTTGGGCATTTCGCCCACATTCTTGAATGTCAATTTCACGGTCTCACCCGCTTTAACCCGGAAGAGCGTTTTGTCATACTGCATCAAATCAGTACCTTCCAGTGCAATCTCGTTGCTTACAGCCACATCCGCCAAACCGGGGATGTCTACAGCTGGTGCTTCCTGCTCGGTAGCCGTCTCCGTAGCTTCAGTCGATCCTTCACTTGTTTGGTTGCCTCCGCAAGCAGCGGCAAGAACTGCACCCGCAACCACGGGGATTAAAAAAAACTGTTTCATTTTGTGTTTTAAATCTAATGTTCAGATAGTATTTTATCTATGCTAACAGCACAGCGAGCTGTTTTGTTTGCGCCTCAAAGGTAGTTGAATTTGGAAAGGAACAAAAGTGTATTTATCACTAAATTGTAATTTTAGCATTACGCATCCGTTTTGTCTTTAGCTTCGGTGAGCGTTTTGATCAACTGGTAAAGTGAAACGGGATCGAAAGGTTTTCCGACCACGGCGTCGGCCCCCGCTGCATAGGCAGCTTGCTGTTCGCGTTGCAGCACCGACGCGGAAATGGAGATGATAGGGATCTGCCGGATGTGCGCACGGCTATCGCTCCGAATGGTACGGATAGCTTCGAAGCCGCTCATAACGGGCATGTGCGCATCCATGAGTATCAAGCTATAGGATGTGTCTTCCACTTTGTCCAATGCCTCTTTCCCGTTCTTCACGGCATCTACCGCAATCCCCCATGTCTTCAGCATGTGGGTTACCATGAAGCTATTCAGTTCATTGTCTTCGGCAAGGAGTACATTGACATTGTTGAGCACCGGTAGGTCTGTGTATTGCTTCTTGTCCGATTTTGGTGCCGAATCGGAATCGGCCTCATCAAACCAACACTGGAATACAAATTCACTGCCCTTGCCCAACTCGCTGTACGCGTGGATTTGCCCTTGGTGGAGGATGACCAACCGTTTCACAATGGCCAGTCCGAGCCCCGTGCCACCGAAGCGTTTGGTGATGCCTTCTTCGCCTTGCTCGAACGATTGGAAGATTTTGTCGATGGCATTGCTGTTTATACCGATACCGGTATCTTTCACCGAAAACTGGATATGGATGCGCTGTTGGGTACGGTTGAGCAATTTGGTTTCCAACACCACGCTGCCCTGCTCCGTAAATTTGATGCCGTTTGAAATGAGGTTGCTCAATATCTGCGTAAGCCGCAGCGAATCGGCCAGGATGTGCTTGGGTAGCTTGCTGTCATTGATTGCTTGGAAGGTGATGCCTTTCTGTTCGGCTTTGTAGCTAAATAGGTTGGTAAGCTCTTCAATGATGTTGGGTAACGATGTCCGTGAATAGTCCAGCCTCATTTTTCCCGAATCGATCTTTGAAAGATCGAGGATGTCGTTGATGATGAGCAACAGCTGCTGCGATGCGTTTTCCAGGTAATCCAGCCATTCCGACTGCTGGTCATTGAGGGGCGAGTTGCGCAGCATGGTGGTAATCCCCGTTATCCCATTGATGGGGGTACGGATTTCGTGGCTCATGTTGGCGAGGAAGTTCTCTTTTGACTTGCGTGCCTGGTCTGCCTCTTTTTTGGCTTTGACCAGCTCGATGTGCGAGCGCTCGAGCTCTTCGTTTTTACGTTTCAGCTCTCGCTGGATATATACCTGCTGCATGAACGATTTTACCTTGGCTACCGTGATATCCGAGTTGAGCGGTTTATAAAGGTAGTCTACGGCACCACTGTGGAGCCCCTTGAGCAGGAATTTGTCTTCTTTAGATATGGCCGTAACCATGATCACCATGATTTGCCATGTTTTCGGATTGCTTTGAAGCAATGAAACAAACTCGAAACCATTGATTTCGGGCATCTGCACATCTACCATGGCGATAGCGATGTCGTTGTTCCAGCAATAACGGAGGGCCTCGTTGGGGGAGGTACTCCCCCATATATCCAGGTTCTCTATATCCGCCAGCAATGCCTTCAGGCTGAGTACATTCTCTTCTTTGTCGTCTACGATGACTAACTTCAGTTTCTCCATGGTTAATTCCTAAAAATATGGTTGCTCAGCCCTTGGCTGAGGATGATGAGTTCGCCGTTGGTGAGGGTCAAGTCCACCGCGCCTTTCCTGATAGCCGCGGCAGGCATGGTTTCCACTTCGGCATCGCGCGGATGCTGCACGATGCATAGTCCATCCACCTTGCGGACGGACTCCATGCCCTCGGCACCGTCTTGGTTGGCACCCGACAGCAGGATGGCTACGGTGGATGCGCCGTAGACGTCTGCGGCGCTCTGCATGGTCACATCGATCGATGGTCTGCAGAAATGCACCGGCTCGGAGGTGTCCAGTGATAGGCTTCGATCGGGTTCTACCAACAAGTGGTACCCGGCGGGAGCAAAATAGGCCGTAGCGGGCCGGATGGGCTCTTTGTCTTCCGCTACTTTCACCACTATACGGCATTTGGCAGCAAGGTTCGCTTCGAGATGGGTTTCGTAGTTGGCATTCCGGTGGATCACCACTAAGACGCCAACGGGGAGGTTTGCTGGCAATGCTTTAAGCATCGTTAAAAGCATTCTGAACCCACCGGCCGAACACCCCAGCACGAGCACCCCGGTATGTCGGAGCTTATTGGCGATATATGGGTTTGACTCAAGCAATTTTCTGATAGATATTATGTGTTTTGCTGATTACCCTGAATTTGTGCCGCAGCCCGTTGGCAGGGAGCGTTTCCCTGGCCCCCAAGCATAAGAAACCGAATAGCGCGAGGCTGGCATAGAGGAGATTAACCACCTTATGTTGCAGATCCGCCGTGAAATAAATGAGCACATTACGGCAGGTAATCAATTGGAATTCATTGAAAACGCCATCGGAAACCAAATTGTGTGTGGAAAATAAGATATTCTTCCGCAATTCGTGATGGACAATGGCGGAGTCGTACATCGCCGTGTAATACTCGGATAGCGAATCGCCCGAATCTGTTTGCAGGTAATTGTCGGAATAGACTTTCATTTTTTTCAGGTCAATGATGCCCTGTTTTGCACGTTCAAGGACCGCTGTATTGACGTCGGTGCCATAGATGAATGTGCGGCTGTATAATCCTTCTTTACTAAGAAGTATGGCGAGGGAGTAGACCTCTTCGCCCGTAGCGCAACCGGCACTCCATACCTTGATGTGGGGAAAGGTGGCGAGGTAAGGATGTATTTCTTCGCGCAGGGTCTTGTAAAATGCCGGATCGCGGAACATTTCCGTCACATTTACCGTTACTTCAACGAGAAACTCGTTGAAAAAGCCGGGCGAATTTACCAGACTGTCTTTCAGTCCTGCGAAATCGATTTGATAAATCGTTAGGATACGGGATACGCGGCGTTTGAGGGACGCGCGTGAGTAGCCGCTCAAATCGAAGCCATGGACGTTGTTGACCAACGTGATCAGCTCTTCCAGATTTCCGAACGATACCACCATTCCCTATCGCTTAACTTAACCACACCCGTAATAAGGAGAGTAACTTATTGACGTCAACTGGCTTAGCGATGTAATCGCTCGCGCCAACATCAAGTACATGTTGCCGATCTCCTTGCATGGCCTTGGCCGTAACCGCGATGATGGGCAACTCCACGAATCTTTTGTCCTCCCGGATTCTCGTAATCGCCTCATAACCGTCCATTTCGGGCATCATGATATCCATCAAAACCAAATCGACGCTGGGGTTGTTTTGTAACGCGTCCAGTGCCTCCCGCCCGTTATTGGCTGTTTCAATGGTCAGTTTGTATGGGGCAAATACCGAGCTCAATGCAAAAATATTCCGCATATCGTCATCCACTAGCAAGATATGCTTGCCGTTGAGTACATCGTCCATGTGGATGGTTTCCGATTCGTCCCGAACCGATTGGACCCGGCTGGGAACGGATTTGTCGTCATTAAGCCTGTTGATGAATAGGTGAACCTCGTCAAGAATACGGCGATTGGACTTGTCTGATTTCAATACCATGGTTTGGGTATGTTGCAAGATACGGCTCACTATTTCGGTGGTGAGTTCCATCGCCGTATTGATGATCACGGGTATGTCTGCATATAGGGGGATCTGCTTAATCTGGTCGAGCAGGTCGACCCCCGATATATCGGGCAAGACAATGTCCAGCACGATGCAGTCGTAACGTTCCTCCGATTCCAGGAAGTCCAGCGCTTCGGTACCGGTAAATGCCTGCCTTACGTCTACCCCGCCATCCAAGAGGAATGCTTTCAGGTTTTCACTTTGGATTTCGTGGTCTTCCACAACCAATACTTTCTTCAGTGGCGATGCGGTGATTTTGTGCAGGTGGGCGAACACCTCGTCGAGCGATTTCCTATCGATGGGTTTTTTTAAGAATCCCACCGCTTCGGCTTCCATACCGCTCTCTTTGGATTGGCCGGCCGACATGAGGTGCACAGGGATGTGTTGGGTTGCCGGATTGTTTTTTAATTTCTTGAGCACAGTCCATCCGTCGACGACAGGTAGCATGATGTCGAGGATGATGGCATCGGGCAGCAAATCGATGGCCATCTGCAGTCCGGTATCCCCTTGGCGGGCGAGCAGCGCGTCAAACCCTTGGTCCTTGGCATAGGTGGTCAGGATGTCGGCAAAATACGGGTCGTCTTCTACGATCAGCAAGCGCTTTGGCCAGGCAGGTTCCTGTACCCCTCGCTGCGGGAGCGCCCCCTGCACTACCGGCATATGGGGCTGGTTGTCCGGCTTATCCGGCAGGGGCTCGGTATAAGCCGCGGTCGCGTCTATTTCGGGCCCGTTTCGCAGCGGGAGGAACAAGGTAAAGGTGCTGCCTTTGCCCACTCCACTAGCCACGTGGATGTGACCCCCAAGGAGCGTTGCAAGTTCCCTGCAAATGGACAATCCCAGGCCGGTGCCGCCAAATTGACGGCTCGTGGAACCATCTGCCTGCTTGAAGGCTTCGAAAATCAGTTGCTGCTTTTTTTGGGCGATGCCCACACCGGTGTCTGATACGGCGATCGCGATGGCTTGGTCTGCCGTTATCCCTCCCGCCAATTCGCCATCCCAGCCGGGCGCTTCGCCCGCCGGTGTAAACTGCAACTCCACCCGGCCCTTTTCTTTCGTGAATTTGAATGCGTTGGAGAGCAGGTTCCTAAGTATTTGCCGTAGGCGCTGTTCATCTGTGGCGATGCGCGCAGGTAGTCCCTCGTTCACCGTGATACGGAACTCGATCGCTTTACTGTCTGCGACACTGCTGAAAAGGTCAAGCATATCTTCGGCGATGGACGACAAGGTGATGTCTTCCCACAACAGCTCAACATTGCCCGATTCGATTTTCGATAAATCGAGTATGTTGTTGATCAGGTCGAGCAGGTCTGAACCCGCGTTATGGATAACGGATACATATTTTACTTGTTCGGGCAGTAAGTTACCTGTTTTGTTGTCTTCAAGCAATTTCGCGAGGATAAGTATGCTGTTGAGCGGAGTGCGCAATTCGTGGCTCATATTGGCCAGAAATTCCGATTTATATCTGCCCGATTGTTCCAGTTCGCCCACTTTCAATGCAATGGATTGGCGGGCTAGCTCGATGGAAATATTGCGTTCTTCCAGTAACCTTGCTTTTTCTTCGAGTGCTAGGTTAGCGTGTTTAAGTTCTTCCTGCTGCACCCGCAATTCTTCCTGCTGAGCCTCCAATTCTTCTGCCTGTTGCTGCGTTTCTTCATAGAGGAGGGTAAGCGTTGTATGTGCCTGCGCTACTTTACTGGCCACGGCCAAAGAAATGCCTGCCCGTTGCAGGAATTGGAGGGTTTCTTTGTCGACCTCACGGAAAAAGCCGATCTCCATTACGCCGAGCACTTCCTCTTCGTAAACCAGGGGTTGAATGACAATGTTTTTCGGCTCGGTTTTTCCCAAAGAGGATGTGATGGTGAGGTAATTTTCGGGTATATGCGATAATACAAGTTGTTTTTTGGCAGAAATACTCTCGCCCGCCAATCCCTGGCCATCCATGATCTTAGGAGGAATGTTTTTTGTCTCAACGGCATACGACCCCGCATGGACATATACTTCTTCCCGGGAAAAGCTTTTGAGGTAAATCATTCCGACCTTTGCTTGTACATGTTGGCAAACCGTCCGGATCGCATTGGTGGCTATTTCTTTTTCGCTACGCCCACCACGCGTATGGTTATCCAGGGCAGCCAAGCCGCTGAGTATCCAATTGTCTACCTCTTTTGTTTTCGATAGTTTATTGAGGTCACGGTTGGATTTGCGGATGCGGTAGGCGATTTCCTTGTAGTGTTCAAAGGTTTTTGTGATATAAACCAACAGCCACACAATGAGCGCAAAGACCAATACCGAGGTGACAATGAAGGTGGTCCGGATACTGGCAAGTGTGGTATCGGCCACCTCTACCTGGTTGAAGAGCAAGGTGAGGTAGCGTAAACTAACAAGCAGGATCGCGATCAGGAGTGAGAAGCCTAGATAGATGTGTACCCTGAAGGTTAGTCGTTTCATAATCAACTTGCTTTACCCCGATTCCTGCAAAAGTACGAAAAGTCAAGATATGAATCACACGCTTGTTACAAGTTCGAATCGGAAGGTCAAAGTATCGGATGCCTTTCGAATGGCTTGGTAGGGTCAAATAAGTAGCGGTAGGTGTGGTGCGTTTTATAGATGGTGCCGCCGATATACCGGGCTACGTTCATCATTTTAGGGTTGAAATCGCCAATCCAATTCATCTGTATCTCTTCATACCGTACTTGCGAGGGATCTTGTACCACCTTTGTTGCGGCTACTACCAACGCGGCCTCCACTCCCTTCCGCTGGTGGTCTGGCACCACGCCGAATACGATGCCGAACATGGTCCTGCAGCGTTTGCGCCATCGGTTCCAGACGAACAGCAGTTTGCCCCACAGGGTCAGTCTTCCATCCATGTATTTGACGATGAGCTGATTTACGTCCGGTATATTCACCCAGAAAGCCACGGGTTGGCCGCGGTAGTAAGCAAACCATATGATTTTCGGGTCGACAATGGGTTTCATGCTTTGCATGAGCTTGCGGGCGTTTCCCACACTCATAGGGCCCACACCCTCGTGCCTCGCCCAGGCCTCGTTGTATACCGTACAGAAATCTTCGGCTGCTTTATCAAGTCTGTCGGCCCGTATATGGCTGAAGGTATAGCCGGCGTCTTGGAGCGTATTCATCGCTTTCTCGCTGACCTTGCTAGATAGCTTGGCGGCGATTTCGCGGCGGTAGGTGAATTGCTTGAAATAGACTTGGAAGCCGTATCGTTCGAATAATCGCTGGTAATAGGGCGGGTTGTAGTTGCAGCAATAGCACGGCGGATGGAAACCGTCTACAAGAAGGCCCCACCAGCGTTCGCGGTTGCCGAAATTGATTGGCCCGTCCATCGCCTGTATGCCTTTTTCCTGCAGCCATTCCTTTGCGGCATTGAAAAGTAGGTCGGCGGCCTGTTGATTGTCCACGCATTCGAAAAAACCACAGCCGCCGACGGGAAATTCGTCCCCCTCGAACGTACTGTTATTATAGAATGCCGCGATACGGCCGATGAAGCGGCCGTTGCCGTCGCGGAGCAGCCACCGGGCGCAATGGCCCGTGCGATGGCGCGGATTGGCGTCCGGATCGAATACCCGGTGCACGTCGTTATCAAACGGACGGATGTAATGTGGATCATCGCTGTACAACGTGGGCGCCATCGTTACGAACGCCCGGGCCAGTTGCTCTCCGGTAACGGGTATGATTTCCATAGCTGCTGTCGAATCGATTCTGTCGGTGCTAAAAATAGCGGTTTGTTCCCGCTTCTCCAAGCGTATCCTGTGGGTTGGTGTCCATTCGGCATAAAAAAAGAGGTTGCTTGCAACGAATTGCGCTATGATGCGTCTTATAGGAAATAGTAACGATTATGAATACAAGACTATCATCATTGGGCTGGCTGGTATTATTGTTGCCCTTTCTAGGTGTGGGCCTGGCCCATGCAGCGCTATCACCCTCATTCGGAGACGAAACGCGCAATGTATCGGGGTTTCATGCCGTCGCCAATAGCGGGCACATCGTCGTCGAAGTGCGGTTGGATGGTAAAGAATCCGTCCGCCTAGCAGGGGACGATGCGGCTATCCGGCAAATCGAAACCATTGTGGAAGGGGGTACCTTGAAGATCCGGTTTAAACGGCAATCGCAGCGCAGCAATTGGGGTAAGGTTACCGCCTACGTATCGGCGAAGCGGCTTGATGGACTATCGCAATCCGGCTCGGGCAGCATTACGGTATCGGACGTTATTTCGGGGAAGGAGCTTAACGCGTCATTGAGTGGTTCGGGGCGGATAACGTTTGAAGCGGCCACTGAGGCATGTAACGCATCGATAAGCGGCTCTGGACGTATACTTGCCACCGGAAGGGCTACGCAATGCAATGCATCGATCAGTGGTTCGGGCGTTTTCGATGGCGGTGAATTGAAAAGCCAAACCGCTAGCCTTAAGGTTTCGGGTTCGGGCAATATGAATATCCATGTGGATCGGCAATTGGATGCATCCATCAGCGGTTCGGGAAATATCACGTATACCGGCGATGCGCAGACGAATGTACGGACCTCCGGTTCGGGCAGGGTACGGAAGCGGTAAGCAGCATGGGCATGCCGTTATCCATCGGTCGGCCAACCATGCTGTCGTAGCTTTTGGCGGAAAAGGTTAATTTTTTTGAGTGCGCAGCCAAAAAAGTTGTATCTTTAGGAGCATAAACGCACTATAAAACGTATTGAACCCATGGATCCGAGTATTACCCCCATTTTGATTATCGTAGGCGCTATTGTTGCCTTTTTCTTCCTGCTGTATCTCCTTCCCGTAAACCTGTGGTTTACAGCCCAGTTGTCGGGAGTCCGTATCAATCTGTTGAACCTGCTGCTGATGCGGCTCCGGAAAGTTTCCCCCGCACTGGTCACCAATGCCATGATTACTTCCACCAAAGCGGGATTGGATATCACGTCGAACGAGATCGAAACCCATTATTTAGCCGGCGGCAATGTCAATAATGTGATCAAAGCATTGATTTCTGCCGATAAGGCAAACATCCCGTTGGACTTCAAGCTGGCCACGGCGATTGATCTGGCCGGTCGCGATGTGTTTGACGCCGTGCAGCTATCGGTCAACCCACGGGTTATCAACACGCCGCCCGTGGCGGCCGTGGCGAAAGATGGTATCCAGCTTATTGCCAAAGCGAGGGTGACGGTAAGGGCCAATATCAACCAACTGGTAGGTGGTGCCGGCGAAGAGACCATCCTCGCCCGGGTGGGCGAGGGGATTGTTACGACCATCGGATCGGCGGCAAATCACAAAGAAGTACTGGAAAATCCCGACCGTATCTCAAAAACCGTCTTGGCAAAAGGTCTGGATAGCGGTACTGCATTCGAGATCCTGTCTATCGACATCGCCGATATCGATATCGGCGAGAACATCGGGGCGAAATTGCAGACCGACCAAGCGGAGGCGGACCTCAAAGTGGCCAACGCACGTGCGGAAGAACGGCGGGCGATGGCTGTCGCCTCCGAGCAGGAAATGCGCGCCAAAGCGCAGGAGGCCCGGGCGAAGGTCATCGAAGCGGAGGCACAGGTGCCATTGGCCATGGCAGAAGCATTCCGTAGCGGCAACCTGGGCGTAATGGATTACTACCGGATGCAGAATATCCAGGCCGACACCGATATGCGTGGGTCTATCGCCAAACCCGGTGGCGAGGCTGGCAAAGGCGGTGGCAGCAATAAAGGTTAAAAATCAAACAACCGTTTGTTTTGCCCGAGACAAACGGTTGTTTTCTTTCGGGATGTTTTTTCATCACCTTCTTCTGGTAATTTCCGTCTATATTGGTGGTTCATTCGTTAAAGATAACGCACTATGAAGATTGAATTTATTGCCATTCCGTTGTTTGTTTCCACCTTCTTTCTGATGTCGTCGTGCTCCGCACAGGATGCCCATCCCCATGGCGGCCCTACGCCGGATAGTCACGCCCAGTTCGTGCCCATTGGTGGCAATACCTGGCAGCTGCCGCAGGAATCGCGACAGACGAGCTTCCTGGGAGAGCGTGGGGTAAATGGATGGGATGATACCTCCTACTTTTTCCAAAGCTACATCCGGTTCGCCGATAAGGGTAAACTTAGGCTTTGGCTGAGCTTGGAAAGCGATTCGGAAGATGCGAGGGTGTCGGTAGCCATCAACGGCGAGACCAAGGAAGTGCATATACCGGCCGATTTCTCCGGCGATGTTTTTGCCGGTACCTGGGCGGTTACCGACACCGGTTACGCGATGGTAACGCTGCGCGGCATTGATCGGGGCGGGGTGCATTTCCCGCGAATCGGTGGGTACCGTATCGACGGCAGTGCAGTGTCTCCAGCTACCGCATATGTGAAAAACAATACCGGTGATTTTTTCTATTGGGGCCGTAGGGGGCCATCGGTGCATCTCAATTACCGCGTCCCTGCCGATAAAGCCATCAAATGGTACTACAATGAAATCACCGTTCCCGAGGGGGATGACGTGGTTGGTTCCTATTACATGGCAAATGGTTTCAGGGGTGGCTATTTTGGTATCCAGGTGAATAGTGAAATTGAGCGGCGCATATTGTTTTCCGTTTGGAGCCCCTATGAAACGGATAATCCGGATGAGATACCGGAAGCGCAGCAGATTAAGCTATTGCGAAAGGGCGCAGATGTGCATACCGGTGAATTTGGTAACGAAGGATCGGGCGGACAGAGTTACCTCCGTTACCCGTGGAAGGCAGGGCATACGTACCGGTTTTTGCTGAGTGGCGAGCCCGTAGGGAATAACCATACCGTATATACTGCTTGGTTCTTTGCTCCCGAAAAGGGAGAGTGGATGCTGATTGCCAGCTTCAGCCGTCCCGACACGGATACATGGTTGGAAGGTTTCCATTCGTTTTTGGAAAATTTCAGTCCGCAGCAAGGGCGTTACGAACGCCGCGTCTTTTTTGGGAACCAATGGGTGGCCGATAGGGATGGCAATTGGTACGAAATTACAGCGGCTAAGTTTACCGCAGACAATACGGCCCGGGTCGGATACCGGTTGGATTACGGTGGGGGCGAAGCAGGTAATCGTTTTTTCCTGCGAAACTGTGGTTTTTTTGCCGATTACACGGTGATCGATACTTTTTTTGAGCGCACGGCGGAGGGTAAGCAGCCAACGGTTGATCTTTCTACATTGCCCTAAAAAAACAAAACCCCGGTGATGGGCACCGGGGTTTGTTACTAACCAATTATAAACCTAAATTATGAAAAGACAACCTAAATCCCCAGTGTTATCCGGGCTAAAATCTTTATGCAAAGATATGTACTTTTTTTAATTTCCAACAATAGTTTTGTCGATGAATTGTCAAAAGAACTTCCGCTGAATCCGCGTCCACAAACATCATCCGCGTTTTCAGGGTGGTATTATCAAACCTCGTGCCAAACTGTAATTTTGGCTTACTTAGTGTTTTCTGTACACCAAATAGTGTCGCAGTAGGGCGTTGCTAGTTTCGGACCTTTTCCATTAACCCATACAGGGTGTCTGGATTTGTCTACAAAATGTTTTTTGGATTATACATTTTTAGGCTGCATATTTTGTTTTAAGTTTGGCCTATATTAGGTGGTATATGATATTATTTGATCGGTTTAAACAGGTGAAAGCTTTCATTTTTGCTGTCGACGGCGTATGCGCGGATGGTAAGGTATGGGTATCTGCGCATGGCGAGCCGTGGTCTGCGTTCCATCATCGTGATCGGTATGCCTTGCATTCGGCCGCGCAGCATTATCCCGTCGCATTGGTTGGAAACGGGTATGCCCCCGGAAGCGCCCAATGCCTGCAAGGGTTGAACCTGGCTGATTTGTTGCTTGCAACGGGCGACAAAAAGGCGGTATTGGGTGACTGGATGTCAGACCGGGGGGTGGAAGCGGAAAATGTGTTGTGTATGGGGGGCGACGTGACCGATTTGGACGCCCTGATGGTGGCCGGATTCGGTACGTGCCCTGCTGATGCAGCGGACGACGTCAAAGCCATGGCTGCTTATATTTCGCCTTTTAGTGGTGGATCGGGCGCGGTGCGCGATGTCATCGAGAAGGTAATGAAACTCCAAGGCACATGGGGTGTCGGCGGAGGTTCTCAATTGTCGGCCCTATGAAGGTTATCCTCGCTTCGCAATCGCCCCGCCGCCGGGAGCTCTTGTCGCTTATGGGAATCCCTTTTGAGGTAATTGTGCGTGGGGTCAACGAAGATTTCCCCGGTCAACTAGACCCGATAGGTGTGGTGCGGCATATTGCCGAAAAGAAGGCAATGGTTTTTAATGGGAAAGTTGCCGATGAGCTGGTTATCGCGGCCGACACGATCGTGACGGTAGACGGCCAAATCCTCGGCAAGCCGAAAGACCGGGCCGAGGCCGTCCGCATGCTCACGCGTCTGTCCGGCAGGAAACATGAGGTGATAACCGCCGTAACGTTGCTATACAACGGCCGTATCCTTACATTCCACGAGGTCACCGCGGTTTACTTCCGGGTATTGACCCAAGGGGAAATCGACTATTATGTCGATCGCTACCATCCGTTTGACAAAGCTGGCGCCTACGGTATCCAGGAGTGGATTGGCGCGGTTGCTATTGAGCAAATCGTGGGTTCGTATACCAACGTGGTAGGGCTGCCTACCCAGCAGCTCTACCACGTGCTCAGATCGTCTTTCCCCGAAGCGCTGCCACCTAATGTTTCTTAACCAACGTTAATTGATGCTGAACCTTACCCCCGCATAAAATACCCTGCCCGTCAGTGGCCCCCACAGCAGCGAGGTGTCAAAAAACTCGCTGAATGGCTGGTCTGCCGCCAACACGGGATTTCGCTGGAAGAAGTTTGTCAGGTTTTCACCGCCGATATAGAGGTCGAAGGGTCGCACCTTGCCCATTGTTTTGCTTATTTGCGCATTCATGGTCATGTACGCCTTTGAATAGTCTGGCAGTTGGTAACCGGCCGGATTCGCCGAGGTAGATGGCAATCGCTTCTGCCCGGTGATGTTTAACGTGTAGTCGAAATGCCATCCGCCGCTATGGGTGTTGTATGCGAGGTTGAGAAACCCCCGATGGCGTGCCACAAGTGGCTTTTGCAGCAGCTCGTCGCCGTACGTGGTTTTCACGTCAAAGAAGCGGTAGGCCATCCGTGCCTCAAAGTGGGGTAGCGGCATGAACCGAAACTCCGTTTGCAAGCTATTTGAATACGACCGGCCATCGAGGTTGTAAAAAGCCAGTTCCCTCGGGTTTTCGTAATCCACCACTACCTGGTTGGTAAAATCATTCCGGAAAAACTCCGTACTGAAGGAAGCTTCCCGATGGAACATGCGGAAGGACTGGTCGAAACTGATACCCGTGTTCCAGGCCACTTCCGGTTTTAGGCCATACGCGTTTTCCATTGTATTGGCAGCGATGCGGACGGTCCGGGCACTGGCCAATGCTGCCGTGTTCTCGGCAAAAACATTGGCCGTCCGTTGTCCGCGCCCCCCACTTATCCGGAAAGTCGTTCCCGCCACCGGCTGGTAGCGCAGGTGTAAGCGTGGCGTGGCAAACCACCCGTATAGGTTGTTGTAGTCGCCACGGATACCAGCCACCGCATCGAATTTGTCTGATGGACTATACGTGTATTCGAAGAAGGCGCCCGGCACCACCTCGTTACGCGCAAACCGATCGGCCATATAACGCTCGTCATAGCGGTCGTATTGCATGCTCAGGCCGGTACGGTACTTATGTACCACCGTACCAATGATGTCTTGATAAATGAGGTTGGCATACGCATTCCGTTGTTCCGCATCATAGGTGCGTTGGCCGAAATAGGACGATTGGTTGTAGGATGTGCCCGAGAGCTGCAATCCGATACTGCGCTGCGTATGTTGGGGGAAGACATAGCCTATTTTAGCGAACGCTTCGTAACGCTCGATATCGAAGGCAAGCCCGTACCGGTTCTGTGTCAGCTTGTCCGTGGCGGGATTGAAATCGATCTCCCCGCCCGTGCGGTCGTCGCTGAGGAACTTGACCCCGAATTGTACGATAAAACCTTTGCCATCTTCGTATTTCCAGCGGCCAACGCCCGAGAAGAGGTTGCCCACCGGCGAGTCGCGGAAACCGTTATTGCTGAAATTCATGCTTTTATTATACATGAAATTGTCATGCAGCAACAGGCTGCCCGACCAACGTTCGTTGAAATTGTGGGAGAGGTTGAGGTTTACATCCGTGCGCCCCATGTTGTTGCCATAGGCATTGAAAAACAGTTTCTCGGACGTGCCAGGTTTCTTCAGTTCCACGTTGATCTGCCCGGCGATGTTTTCGAACCCGTTCACTACGGATCCAATGCCCTTGCCTATCTGGATGGACTCGATCCAGGTGCCTGAGATACTATTGAGCCCCAGCGGGGTGGCCAATCCACGCGGCCCGGGCAGGTTTTCTACGGTCAGTTGGGTGTAGTTGCCGCTGAGTCCCAGCATCTGGATCTGCTTGCTGCCCGTAACGGCATCGCTGTTCACCACGTCTACGGAGGCGTTGGTTTCGAAGCTTTCGCTCAGATCGCAGCAGGCCGCTTTGAAGAGCTCTTGTCCCGTCAGCACTTCAAGCCGTGTGGGGCTGAGGGCGGCGATGTAGTTTGAGCGCCGCCGTGCGGATACGGTCACTTCTGCCAATACGTTGTCTTTGGCCGTTACCACCACCACTTCATGGGGGGCGGTTACAGCTATCGTATCGGGCTGGAGGCCGGCATAGGAGATGACAAGCTGTTTGTAGGTTGCCTCATGTGCAATCCGGAATACCCCCGATTCGTCGGAACGTGCATTGACCGAAGTGTTTTCCAGCCAGTGCACGTTCGCATTTGCGATGGGGCTGAGCTGGCCGCGGTTGTTTTCCTGCATGACCACGCCGGTAACCGTGTGGTCGTCGTGCCCATCCTGCCCACTGGTCTTATGCACGTTTTTTTCATCGTGGTACTGGCAGCAGGCGGGCAGTTTTTCGTAGGCTTCCTGTACGGCGGTGCGGCCGTCTGCGTCATGCCCCGCGGCGAGGATGCGTTGCTTGGCAGCTTCCACACTATATGAGGCGCTGTGGGTGAGGGTGAGTTGTTGGGTGCGCACGTCCCAATGGGCGCTTGTCAGCCCGCTGCCATCGGCGGCTTTCTCAATCCGCGCTTTGCACATGCCGCATACGCCGGCTACGGTAAATGTAGCTGTGCTGTCTTGGGCTGCGGCCGACCAACTGGTTATGGCCAGCAGTATATATAACGTAATCGTTGCTTTAATGAAATGGGTCATTGTCGTAAATGGTGTTAATCCTAAACATCGTGAAAAATAACGTGCAAAAGGCACAGGGTGCCGTGAACGGAGCTTTCCAGCCCGGCTCATTGGCTGCGATGGTTGGATGTATCAGATACGATAGGTACAGTGCCTGATGAAGAGGGGCGTGGTTCCGGTATGCGGCAGGGCATTTGCCACTTCTGCCACGGTATAGCTGTCTAGCGGGAAGTCCGCCACGCGGATTAGCGTAAATACAAGGAGCTCCAGCGACTGTATTTTCAGTAGGTTTTTGTCGCTGCTGGGGAGGTGGTCGCCTGTCGTTTTCTGGGCATCTACCTGAATGTCTTGGCAATGGTCGTGCGACTGCACATCGGTGGCGCAGTGTTGGCTGCTATCGCAATCCGTATGCTCGTTGCTTTCGTTGTGGTTGGGGCAAAGCGTACACCTGTCATGGCCGGGGGCACGCTCGTTCTCCACGGATAAGTGCTGCAGTTTCCCGCAGCAGTAATGGAGGTGTACGGTGGCTCCCGTTGCCGAGAAAGCGTACACGAGCATCAGCCATATGGTGAGCACTTTTACCATGGTAGGGGCAAAGATACGTAAAAACCCCGCAGTTTTCAATATAGTTGCGGGGTTTGTATGCTATTTCACTTCTTCGGCATCCTGTATGCCGTCGTCGGGCCCATTACCCTTGCGCTTTTTTCCGGGAGCCCCACCACTTGCAGACTGCAGGTTTTTGGCTTCGCCGAGGTAATTGGGCAGTTCCATTCCGGCCATGTCGAAGATGTCTTTGAGGGGAGGCACGGATTTATATAGCCCCGAGACGAAGTTGGCGGTTGATGTTTTGCCGTCTTCGCCGGAGCCGTTTCCACCGTCCCACACGGTTACCTTATCGATCTTGATGTTTTTGATGGCTTCCGTCTGCAGTTTTACAAGTTCAGGGAGCTTATCGGTAATCAGTAGCAATACGGCGTCTTTCGGGTTGTTGCCGGCAGATTTGACGATTTCATTGAGGCCTTCCGCCTGTTTGGTGAGCATCTCGTATACCCCCCTCGCTTCGGCCTCCAATTTGGCGAATATGGCATCCGCCTCGCCACGCGCTTTCTCGCGCAACTGTTCGGCTTCCGCCTGGGCTTCGATGATGGCTTTTTGCTTTTGGATTTCCGCCGCAACCACGATGGTCGCATTTTGTGCGGCCCGGTCGCGCTCGGCGCGGGCGTCTTCCGCCCGTTGCTCCGCTTTGTATGCTTCTTCCAATGCCAATGCCTGTTGTACCTTTTCGGCAGCGACGGCCTTCTTCAACGCTTCCGCCTCCCGTTCACGGCGCTTCGCTTCAGAATCGGCAATCTGTATTTTAGAGAGGTTTTCGCCCTGTACGGCAATGGCGTTTGCATCGGCCACTTTCACGCGTGTATCACGTTCGGCCTCGGCTTTCCCGATATTTTCGTCGCGCGCCGCACCGGCGATGCTTACTTCTTTGTCTTTTTCGGCAATAGCTACTTCGGTATCACGGTCCCGCTGCATTTCTGCGACTTTGATATCCCGCTCCTTTTCTGCCTCTGTCTTTCCTATGTCACCCAATCGTTCCTGCTCAGCCACGCGGATTTTTGCCTCGTTGATGGCTTTCGCTGCGGCTTCTTTACCCAATGCGTCGATGTAACCGCTCTCGTCTTTAATATCGGTGACGTTTACGTTGATCATCTTAAGACCAATCTTGTTGAGCTCCGCTTCGACATTCGTTGCAATATTGTGCAGGAATTTATCCCGATTGTTGTTGATCTCTTCGATATCCATCATGGCCACCACGAGGCGCATTTGACCAAGGATGATATCTTTGGCCAACTCATGGATCTGCGGGCGTTGCATGCCCAGCAACCGTTCCGCAGCGTTCATCATTACTGTCGGTTCGGTAGAAATCCCCACGGTATACCTGGAAGGTACGTCTACCCGGATATTCTGCTTGCTGAGTGCGCTGGTGAGGTTTACCTCGATGGAAATGGGAGTGAGGTCCAGAAAGGAATAGTCTTGGATAACCGGCCAGATAAAGGCGGCACCCCCATGGATGCATTTGGCAGCCCGGGTAAGGTCGGAGGCGTTTTTACCCACCTTTCCATAGACCACCAAAATGCGATCTGACGGACAGCGTTTGTATCGCTTAAACAGCGAAATGATGAATACGAAGATGATGATGATGCCAACGGCAATGGCGATTAGGTAAAATTCCATACGGCTTATGTTCTAATTGTTAATGCTTAATTGTTGATACTTTCTAAGCTTTCTGAACGGAACGGTTAATTGACCATTAACCATTGACCATTAAAAAGTCGTTTTCCCCGTTACCAATAAGATGCTTTCGTTTACGATTCCTACTACGGTTACCGGTCTCCCCGTCGGGATGTCGTCCTCGTCGTCGGTCAGCGCCCTCAGTTCCCGGAGGGAACCCTGCACGCGGATATGCACCTTCCCATAGCCACTGCGTACGGCCGGTATCCGCAGGTATGTTTCGGCCTGCTTATGCAGTGCATTCTGGATGCGCAAGGTGCCGCTAGAACGGAGCTTTGCCATCCGCGAAAAGAGGTAGAACATGATCAATACGATGGCCACACCCGATACGGTTGACCAAATGACTACCTGCCCGATGGGAAGCCCGCTTTTCAGGCAACCCAGCCCCACCCAGCCGAAAACGGTGAAGAACGTAATGAAGTTCTTAATGGTGAAAAATTGGTAGTCGATGCCCCCGTCGCCATCTACATATTCATCCGAATCGCCGAATGCCCCATCATCGTCGCCCCCGCCAATGAAAGCGAAGATCGTTTGCATGACAAATAGGAACGAAAACAGCAAGGCGACCGCCCAAAAGAATTTCTCAGTGCCTCCGAGTGCCTGCCACCAAGTTGTTATGGATAGTGTTGTGTTCATTTATCGCTTAGATTAAACGGTGTTTAACAATGGTTGCGTGTGGTCCGTTTATCCGTACCTAATTACGCGGTGTGTTTGTCCATTGGATGTCAAATTTGGGAAGATGTTACAACAATTCCTAATTTCCAAAGTTTTTCCTGTTTTGGACGCTTTTTTTGTAGGCGAAACAAAAAGGTAATACCATGAAGAAATTACTGTTTGGCTTGTGTGTGTTGTCGCTGGCATACCTGCCCGCTGCCGCGCAGGGCGTGCAAAAGCGCGGTGTGCCCGCGGTGGTGCTGAATGCTTTCCAGCAGCAATTCCCGAAAGCACGGCAAGTGGAGTGGGAAAAGAAGCGCGATGGGAACTACGAGGTGGAGTTTGACAATGGTTTGTTCAGCCGTGACCACCAGGCAATCATCAGCCCCGAAGGGAAAGTGTTGCGCCATGAAGAGGAAATGTCGTCCTATTCATTGCCCGATGCGGTTAAGCAGCAAATCAAGGCAGAATTTGACGGGTACCGGGTGGGCGATGCCAAGAAGATTGATACGGCGGGCTCCATTACCTATAAGGTGGAGCTGGATAGCCGGTACGGCGATCTGGAGGTCATTTTCGATCCGGCCGGCAAGATCGTGAAGGAGCGGATGGACTGATGTCCATCCTCATCCTTTTTTCAGCTGTTGTATAAACGGCGCTATCTTCGCGTGGTAATCCGCGTTGCCCAGCAGTTTCACGAAAGCACTACCTACAATGGCGCCATCGGCGTGGTCGGTAGCATGTACGAACGTGTCGTGGTTGGAGATGCCAAATCCGATGACCGTCGGATTTTCGAGATCCATGGCCGCGATGCGGGAAAAGTAGCTTTCCGTATTTTCCGAAACCGCCAGGTTCTTGCCGGTAGTAGCCGACGAAGACAACAGGTATATAAATCCGGTGGATAGGCCGTCAATTTTCCGGATCCGTTCTTCGGATGTCTGTGGTGTAACGAGGAAGATGTTGCTCAACCCATGGGTGTTAAATACCGATCGGTAATGCGTTTCATACTCATACATGGGTAGGTCGGGTACAATGGCTCCGTCTACGCCAACAGATTGGCATGCTTTGCAGAAATCCTCCACGCCGTACTGCAGCACCGGATTCACGTATCCCATCAGCAATACGGGAATGCTGACCCGCTTGCGTAAATCTTTCAGTTGATCGAAAAGTACGTCCAATGTCATGCCGTTGCGCAGTGCAACTTCTGAGCTGTGCTGGATAACCGGTCCGTCGGCTACCGGGTCGGAATAGGGGAAACCGATTTCGAGGAAATCGGCACCTGCGTTTTCCAATGCTTCGGCGATGTCCAATGTGCTATCGAGCGTCGGGTAACCGGCGGTAAAATAAATGGAGAGGACGCGCCTGTCGCCTTTTTCGGCGAACAAATTCTTGATGCGGTTCATTGTTTAAAATCCAAAGTACTTCATGTAGTTGTCTAAATCCTTGTCGCCACGACCCGATAGGCATACCACCACGTTCTCGTTGGCTGCGAACGTCATTTTCTCCAGCTGGGCTAGCGCATGGGCGCTTTCGATGGCGGGGATGATGCCTTCCAGTCGGGTAAGCAGCAAGCCGGCCTGCATGGCCTCGTCGTCCGTGGCATTGACATAGGTTGCCCGGCCCGTTTTGTACAGCCAGGCATGCTGCGGTCCGATACCGGGGTAGTCGAGCCCGGCCGAGATGGAATATGGCTCCACCACCTGGCCGTCATCGGTCTGCATCAGGATCGATCGACTGCCATGCAGTACGCCTTCGCGGCCGAGCACCGTAGTTGCAGCCGATTCGCCCGAGTCGACGCCTTTGCCAGCGGCTTCCACTGCCACGAGTTTCACCTGCGGGTCGTCTATGAAATGGTAAAACATGCCCGCGGCATTGCTGCCACCGCCTACGCACGCCAGGACGTAGTGCGGTGTTTCGCGACCTGTCTTTTCGAACAATTGCTTACGGGTTTCGGCAGAGATGATCGATTGGAAGCGGGCCACCATGTCCGGGTAGGGGTGGGGCCCCACCACCGAGCCGATGATATAGTGAGTATCCACGGGGTTGTTTATCCAGTCGCGCAGCGCCTCATTGGTGGCGTCTTTGAGCGTTTTGCTGCCCGACGTGGCCGCCACGACCTCGGCGCCCATCATTTTCATGCGTGCCACGTTGGGGGCCTGCCGCTCGATATCGATGGCACCCATGTATACCACGCATTGCAGACCCTTGAGCGCACATACCGTAGCGGTGGCCACGCCGTGTTGGCCCGCGCCCGTTTCGGCAATGATGCGTTTCTTGCCCAGCCGCTCCGCGAGCAGGATCTGGCCGATCGTGTTATTGATCTTATGGGCACCGGTATGGTTGAGGTCTTCCCGTTTCAGGAAGATGTTGGCGCCGTATCGGTCAGAAAGCCGCTCCGCAGGGTACAGGGGCGACGGCCGGCCGACGTAATCGCGCAGCAATTGGCCAAATTCCCGTTGGAAATCATCGCTTTGGATGATGCTCAGGTATTGCTGCTGCAGTTCCTCCACATTGGGGTATAGCATTTCGGGGATATAGGCGCCGCCGAAATCGCCGTAATAGCCATTGTCGTTTACTTGGTATTTACTCATCGTTGATGGTCTGTAACGTGTTTCTCAATAATGCAATGTCTTTGACGCCCGGTGCGGTCTCGAACCGTGAGTTCAGGTCCAACGCGTAGAGGCGGCTGTCGTCAAGCCGCAGTGCGTCTGCTATGTTTTCAGCACCGATGCCGCCACTCAGGAAAAAAGGCGTGTTGCCCGTATAGCCGGCAAGCAGCGTCCAGTCAAAACGTTTGCCGGTGCCGCCGTGTTGGGTGCTTTGTGTGTCGAAAAGGAAGTAATCCACGATCGTTTCATATCCCCTTACTATTGTCCAGTCGAATCGCTCATTGATGCCGAAGGCCTTGATGATTTCTACGCCGCAATCTGCCAGTGTTGCGCAGTATGCCGGAGCCTCAGCCCCATGCAACTGCACGGCTTGGAAACCGTATCGCTGGATGGCTGTTTTCACTTCATGGATGGCCGCATCTACAAAAATACCTGTTTTTTTGGTGCCATGCAACCCCATTACCCAATCGGCATCAAGCTGGTCGATAAAACGCCTGGAGCCGGGGTAAAAAATGAGGCCGATGTAATCCGGTTGCAAGGCGATAACCTCCCGGATGTTATCGGGTTGTTTTAAGCCACATATTTTTATTTTTGGATTCATTTGATCGTGCACGCAGAGTTCGCTAAGTTCTTCGCAAAGCACGCGAAGGGACTTTTTTAGACCCCACGTCTTTGCGCGAAATGAAAGAATTAACCATCTATTAATTTTTTAAAACTTTCTAGAGCCTTCTTGCCCAGCAATGATGCTTCGGCTTCGTAGTAGCAGTCGCCAAAACTCTTTTCCGGATGGATGGTCTGTATGGCAACGGCTGCGTTGGCAAGGACCACATTGTTTTGTTCCGACGTGCCTTCGCCATGGAGTACCGTCGCGAAAATACGGGCCGCCTCCTCCACGGTTTCCCCACCGTGGATACGATCTGCCGATATGGGTGTAAAGCCCAGCTGCTCGATGCTGTGGATATGTTCCCCTTCATTGCTGATGGTCTTGAAATCGCCTGTCAGGGACACTTCGTCGTACCCGTCCAGCGCGTGGAGGATGGTGTATCGCTTGTCCGTTTGTTGGTACAGGTAGCCATAGAGCCGCGCCAATTCCAGGCTGAATACCCCGACGGATTGGTAGTGGGGGTTGGTGGGGTTTACCAACGGGCCGATCATGTTGAAAAAGGTCTTTACACCCAGTTCGCGGCGGATGGGCGCTACCGTTTTCATGGCCGGATGGAAAAGCGGCGCATGGAGGAAGCAGATGTTTGCTTGCTCCAATTGGCGGCTGATGGTTTCCTTGTCATTGGTGAACCGGTAACCGAGGTATTCCATCACGTTTGACGACCCGCAGCCGGATGACACGCCATAATTGCCGTGTTTGGCTACGGGGTAGGCTGCTCCAGCCACTACGAAGGAGGCGAGGGTGGAAATGTTGAAGGTGTTTTTGCCATCACCCCCCGTACCGCAGAGGTCGATGAGTTTATAACCCGGAAACTCCAATTGGAGGCACAGGTCGTACATTGCATCGCGGAAACCTTCCAGCTCTTCCACGCGGATGCTCCGCATGCCATAGGCCGTCATGAATGCGGCGATTTGGGAGTTGTTGTATTTCCCCGAAGCGATGTTAGTCAATATCTCATATGCTTCACGCTGCGTGAAGGTTTTGTATTCGAAGAGGTGCGTTAATATTTTTTTCATCTAATTATTTTTCTTTATCGGCTGATGAGAGCTCGATGTAAACAATGATTGCCCTGTGTGTCAATATTATTTACATCTCGGTTTCATCTACGTATTTTTTCCTCAATGGCTGATGAGAGCTTAATGTAAATAATCACGCCACGCTGTGTCGATGCTATTTACCTCTCGGTTTCATCTCGTCAGTATCCAATAAAAAAGGCTTGCCGGTGATGGGCAAGCCGCTATACAGTTCAGTAACTATTACTTACATAGGAGGTTGCCACAGCGTTAAATGCTATGCCACCACCAAGTAATATGTCCACTTGTAACGTTCATTTCTGTTGTGCGACAAATATGGGTTTTTGTTTTGAAAGATGCAAGATGTCGCGTCGTATTTTTATGGGGTTTGTTTAACAAAACCGCCCCGCACGATGAGTGCGGGGCGGCTATTTTGTCAGTATTCATCTTCGTTGAAGAAGAAATCATCCTTGGTCGGATAGTCCGGCCAGATCTCTTCTATATTTTCATAGGGCTCACCGTCATCTTCCAGGGCTTGCAGATTCTCAATCACTTCCACAGGGGCGCCTGAACGGATACCATAGTCGATTAACTCGTCTTTCGTGGCCGGCCAAGGTGCATCTTCCAAATGTGAGGCTAACTCTAATGTCCAGTACATAACCTTTCAATTTAAGCTTTTCAATTTTGCGCAAAAATATAATATTTATAGAATGATTTTTAAATTTTTTATCAATAATTTATAACATTGGTGTAAGTTGTTGTTTTGTAGTTTATTAATGTTTTGGCTGGCTGTCATTTTTACAGAAAAATGGTATTTGGTAAGGAGCGTAACACCCATTTTCCGGCTCACAGAACGCGTCCTGCTACGTAGGTAGGAAAAGTTAGATGTTCTCGAAATCGGAGCCCTTTTCGCGTAGTGCAGCCAGCCTGGGCGATACGTTCCGGATGTCTTTGTTGGGATAGTCGTCTTCGATGAGTCCATCGCGCATGCGGACGATTCGGTGGGCATGCTGGGCGATATCCTCTTCGTGGGTTACGAGGATAATGGTGTTACCCTTGTCGTGTATCTCCTCCAGCAGCTCCATGATTTCGATGGAGGTCTTGGTATCCAGGTTGCCCGTCGGTTCGTCGGCCAATATGATGGAGGGGTTGTTAATCAATGCCCGTGCTACCGCCACCCGTTGGCGTTGGCCACCGGAAAGCTCATTGGGCTTGTGGTCCACGCGGTTACCCAGCCCCACGCTTTCCAGCGCGCTTTGTGCCATCTCGCTCCGTGTTTTCTTGTTGTAGCCTGCGTATATGAGTGGCAAGGCCACATTATCAAGCGAGGTGGAGCGGGGCAATAGGTTGAATGTCTGGAATACGAAACCGATTTCCTTGTTCCGTACATCGGCCAGCTCGTCGTCGGTCATGTCGCTTACATTGATGCCGTTCAGGATGTATTCACCACGTGTCGGGGTGTCCAAACAGCCCAGGATATTCATCAACGTCGACTTGCCCGAACCTGACGGGCCCATCAGTGCAACGAACTCCCCTTTATTAATCAGGAGGGTCACGGATTTCAAGGCATGGATGGTTTCCGAACCGATTACATATTTACGTCCGATATCCGTGATTTGAATGAGCGGCTGCTGCGACATATGATGTTCTTTTTTTTGTGGTAAGACGTGCTAATATAGGAAAAGTTACAGCCCCCCCGTTCGGTTCCAGTGTTTTTTTATGAGGGCGTGCACCTCATCCCGCAGTTGGTCGGCATGTTCCATACGGAGCTGGGTGGTAGCCATGGGGGTAAGCACATCCACCTGTACCGTGCCCGGCCGGCTACCGAACTGCTTCGCGTCGTCCCAAAAGATTTTCCAGGCATTATGAATCACCACGGGTACGATGGGTATCCTTGTTTCGATGGCTAACTTGAAGGGGCCATTCTTGAAATCGTATAGATGCGGTGGGAACTCTTCGCCGATATGCCCTTCGGGGAAGATGGCCATACTTCGGCCATTCCGCAGGTTGCCATCGGCCCGCTTGAACGCTTTGAAAGCCGATATGTTGCTCTTCCGGTTCAGGGGGATATCAATGGTTTTAAAAAACATTCCAGTGACGGGATTATTGAGCAATTCGATTTTCCCCATGAAGGAGAAATCGGAAGGGCAGAGCAAGACCATGGCCGTGATATCCAGGTTGGATGTGTGATTAGCGCAGATGATATAGGGCTTTGTCCAATCAATGGGGGTTTCGTAGCGGAATCGGTAAAAGACACCGACAAGTGTTGAGCTTAGAAAACCGATGATCCGTCGGCATCGGGCTATGCGATGGAAATTCCGTTCAGGATCCCTTGCTAAAAACACTAACAGCGGGTAAAAGAGTATAAAGAAAAATAAAACAGATGCCAAATACAGGCATCTGTGTGTTTTTCTCAATAATTGGATCATTATCCAAAGGTATGCAATTGTTGGACAAGTGCCAAGCAAAAGCGGCAACGATGAAATTGCCTACGCGAAACCCGGCTATTGCAACACCAAAGGTTTCACATGACGTCCCTGGTCAGTTCCACGGATTCGTTGGAATTCTGTTACTAATTTCTTCAACGTGTCTTGTTGTTGCTTGGCAACATTCCGTTGCTGTCCCGGATCACTTTTGATATCAAACAGCTGGTATTCAGTATTGTTACCGAGTTCAATGTTTACCTGTTTGTTGATGGCGGGGCCATCATAAGGGGGAATCATTACCCAGTTACCGTGGCGTAATGCTGTCCGCGCCGATGCTTCGAGGATCAGTGAGGTTCTGCCCGCATTGCTTCTGCCTAACAACACATCCATATAGTCCTCGCTGTCACCGGTGCTTACGGTTGATCCCGTCAATTTGCCGAATGAAGCCAACAGATCAACCTGGCAAACCAACGCATCGGAAACTTTCGGGCTGACGGTACCTTTCCAATAAACGATAAACGGAATACGGACACCTCCTTCATACAGACTGTATTTGCCGCCCCGGAAAGGACCGCTTGGTGTATGGTTCCCGAGTTTCTCCACCGCTTCATCTTGATAGCCATCGTTTACAACCGGTCCGTTATCACTGGTGAAAACGATGAGTGTATGTTCCAGCAGGTTTTCGTCGTCCAACAATTCCAGGAGTTGCCCCACGCACCAGTCTGCTTCCGCAATCGCGTCGCCACGGCTTCCCAGTCCGGTGGTGCCGGCAAAACGTGGGTGGGGCGTGCGGGGGACATGTGGCTGCTGCATGGCGTAATAGAGAAAGAACGGTTTTTCTTTGTGCTCGGTAATGTATGCCCTCGCTTTCGCTAAAAATGTGTCAGCCATCTCTTCATCTTTCCAATGGGCGGCCGTTCCGCCTTTCATAAACCCGATGCGGGGAATGCCATTTACGATGCTGTTGTTGTGCCCATGATGCCATTTCAATTTCAGCAATTCCGGATGGTCAAGTCCGGTCGGCTCCCCTTCAAAATTCGTTTCGTAACTCACAAAAATGGGATCCTTGGGGTCCAGGCCTACGGTGCTGCCATCCTCGATATATACCGTGGGCACCCGGTCCTGTGTGGCCGCCATAATGAATGAATAATCGAAGCCGACTTCATTGGGTCCGGGTGTGATCCGTTCATTCCAATTCGCATTCCCGGCTCCCAAACCTAAATGCCATTTGCCTACCACCCCGGTATGATAACCGGCTTCTTTCAGCATTTTCGGCAGGGTCAGTTGGGCCGTATCAATCAGCAAAGGGGCGGTACCCGGCAGGATGCGTGCGTTTTCATTGCGCCAGGGATATACGCCCGTCAATAGGGCAAACCGACTGGGCGTACAGGTGGCCGAAGTGGCATATCCGTTGGTAAACCGCACACCTCCCTCGGCCAGCCTATCGATGTTGGGCGTTTGCAGGGCCGTTGCGCCGTACGCTCCGATATCTCCGTAACCCAGGTCGTCCATGTTGATGACGATGATGTTCGGATGCGTCGCAGTTGCTTCCTGCTGCGCTCCGCCGTTGACCTGGCATCCGGTTGCAAATCCAATCAAAAAAAAGCCATATAAGATACGTTTCATGTCGGTTATATTATATTGTTAATCGGTTATATTATATTGTTAATAAGAATAATAAAGTGATCATCAATCGATTTCCAATGCGCCCAAACTTGGTATATTGTCAGTCATTTTTCCTTCAATATCTTCTGTACTACGCAATCCCTGCATCAAGCCGATGGCATCGCTTTGGAGATAGGGGACTTTGACTCCCTTGCCTTTGACCAGTTTCGTGTTACGTGGCAGGTAGTCTGCCGGCAGCAAACCGCCTTTGGAAGTGAAATCCGGATCGCCGAATAACGGCGACTGATCTTGTATCGGTAAATCTGACGGCCAATTCCCGGATTTCAGATAGAGGTTGTTGCGGAAAAAGACACGGTTCAAGCCTCCTTCAAGCGGCGTGTCCGGCTTGTTCTGATCGCCCAATACGGTGAGGGAGGGGCCTTCAATGCAAAAAATATTGTTGGCGATCAACACGCCATCTGACCTGCCGTCTATCGCAAATTTGGTTTCGATGTCTTGACCCACATAAATCGTGTTGTTGTAGAAATAGGTGTTTACGGGGCCTTTTCGCTCCGTATTATTCCCCTGGTATCCGCTGAGCCAAAACAGTTTACCCTCCTGAAATGCGCCATTTACTCCCTTTACGCGATGGCCATCGTTGACGCTGATGTTATAGCGGTAGGCGCAATTGTATGTATTACCCAATATTTCGCAAAATCCACCCGCATTGTGCGCACTGAAGTTATATTGGAGGACAACGTTATCGCAATTGTAGTCGATGTGCGCTCCTGCAGAATCTCCGGGACCGTTGGCATACATGAACCGGTTCTTTTCGATAAGCACATTAGAAGCACTCCATGTCCACAAGCCGCTGCCGCGTCCCCATTTCCGGCTGTCATCCGCGCTGCCGGAGTAGGTGATTTCGTTGGTAGCCACATGGACAAACTTGACGTTCGACATTTGGATACCTGGCCCTCCTGTGCGGGTGATGTGGTTCGCATACAGCCAAACCCGGCTGATGTTATGTCTTCCCCTTGCACCGGTTAATTTTATGCCGGTATGCTCGATGTTTTCAATACGGCATGCCTCAATGCGGATGTTTTCTATCTTCGATGTTTCGTTGGTGCTCATCAGCCGGATTCCCCAACCATACGGCTCGCTCCCGTTGGCTGTCGTCACCTCGCTGGAAGGGCGTTTATAGCCGGGATTTTCGTGGAAAATATCCTGAATTCGGATGTTGGCCAAGACGATGCCTTCCGTGCGGCCGTTGGCCGTGGCGGTTACTAATATGCCGCAGCGCATTTCCGATCCCGGTTTCTTTTGGATATATCCATTCGCCTGGATGCGTAAGGAGTCGATATGGACATATTGGCAATCGCGGACGAGCAGTGCCTGCGCGTGCCCCTTGGCATCAATAAGCGCCGGTTGATTGGTGTCATCCCCGGGCCAGGCCACGGACGTTATCGTAATCGGGCGGTTTGGATGTCCTTGAAGGCCCACCAGTGACAATGAACCGGTATGGCGCTGGCCAGCGGCCAGCAATAAGCGATCACCGGGCGATAAAACCAATTGGGATGCCCTTTCCAATGATCGGATAGCCTGGGCAGTGGATAATCCACTGTTGGCATCATTTCCTGCTACGGGATGTACGAAGTAATCGGTTGCACGGGCAAGGAAAGTCGCCGGTACCAAAAACAGCAGCGTCAAAAAAATACGGGTGTGAGTCATCATGCGTCAATGTTATGTTGGACGCCCAAAAGTAATGTGTACCCATATCCAAGAGGGGGAAGGACAGACCAACATGAGGGGCAGGTGGTTCAAAATCGTTATTCACCACAGGAAATTAAAGGTCAACCGTTGTTTTGTGCTGTTTAAGGTAGGCCGATGGGGTAAGTCCGAACTGCTGCTGGAAACTCCTGCGGAAATGTTTCAGGTCGTTAAAGCCGGTCTCGTAAGCGGCTTGCGTAATATTGAATTTTCCCGATTTCAGCAATACAGCACTCCGCTTCAAGCGGATCAGTTTGATGAATTCAGAACCGGATAAACCTGTAATGGTTTTTAATTTCCTGTAAAATGTGGATCGGCTCATATTCGCTATTTCCGCCAACACATCGGTGTTGAAATCCGGTGTAGCCAAGTGTTCCTCGGTATAGGAAACGATCCGCTTAATGAAATCTGATTCAAATGTACCGAGATCGGTCTGGTCCTGATCCAGGTTGATGTGGCGGGCGAACTGATCCCGCAACTGTTGCCGGAGTGCTATTAAATTCTTTACATAAGATTTGAGAACCTGGGGGTTGAATGGTTTTGTCAGGTATACATCCGCGCCTTTGCTGATACCTTCAACGTATGCCTCGTCATCCGGCCGGGCGGTAAGTAATATGATGGGGATATGGGACGTTCGTTGATCATCCCTTAATTGTTGGCATAGGCTGAACCCGTCCCGCGATGGCATCATGATATCGCTGATAACCAGGTCGGGAATGGTACTGAACGCCATTTCCAGACCATGCTGGCCGTCAGTAGCCTGAATGACGTTATAAAACGCACCAATAATGGAAGCCATATAATCCCTGATTTCGGAATTGTCTTCCACGATTAAGACCAGGGGAAGGTCTTTTGTCAGCGTGTCGGCTTTTCGGCCGTTTTTTTTGCTATTTGTGTTGCTTGCAGCAGTGGCATCAACCGGATTATCTGCCGAAAACAAGATGTCCGCCCCTGCAGCGGGCAGGCTTATGTTGAACGTGCTGCCTGCACCCGGCAAGCTATCGACGGTTATTCGGCCCCCGTGCATGCCCACCAACTCGCGGACAAACGCCAGTCCAATGCCCGTACCTGCCGTTTTATTGGGATGTCCTTTTTCGGCTTGATAAAAGCGCTCGAATATCCTTTGGTGATCTTCCTCCCGGATACCGCTGCCGCTATCCGCCACACCGATCTCGCAAGAGGCATCATCTGTCGTTGCATTTGCCAGGCTTGCTGACAAGGTGATACGGCCACCGTCAGGCGTAAACTTAAACGCGTTGGAAAGCAGGTTGTACAGTACAATTTCGATTTTTTCCTTATCGAATGAAAAGTATAGCTGCGTGGGGCAGTCCACTGAAAAACGGATATTCCTGCGTTCGGCTTCATCGGCAAATGAGTCAGCGACATACTTAGCGATTGACGTCAGGTCATGCGTGTTGACGTGGAGCGCAAGGCTACTGGCTTCCGCTTTCTGGAAGGCCAGCAATTGGTTCACGAGATGCAGCAGGCGCCTGGTATGGTTCAGCACGCGGCTTAGCGTGCCCCTCGTCCCGCCATCCAATTGGGATGCCGCTGACAGTTCGGACAGCGGCCCCATCATGAGTGTCAATGGTGTGCGGAATTCATGCGACACGTTAGTAAATAGCTTTGACCGTACCTGCGCAACTTCATGCTCCCGTTGGTAATTTAAGTTTGCGATTTCAAGTTTGTTGCGCAGTTTGATCCTGCTGATACCGATATGGCGGGACAACCAAAGAAACGCAATCAGCAACGCTACATAAATGCTATAAGCCCACCAAGTCTTCCAGGGTGGAGGTAAGATCCGGATCGCTATGGACGTGCCTTCTTCGTTCCATACCTTGTCGCTGTTTGAAGCCATCACCGTGAACCGGTAATTGCCCGGCGGTAAATTGGTGTAGGTGACCTGCCGTTGGTCACCGGCATATACCCAATCTTGGTCAAATCCCGATAACTTATAAGCATACTGATTTTTATCCGGTGCATGGTAGTCCAACGCTGCAAACATAAGGGCTACAATGTTTTGTTTATAAGATAACGTAATGGTACGGGTGGCGAAGGGGGCATTGGATAACACTACGCGGCCAGCGATGGTATCGCCCACAGTGACATCTTCATTGTTCACGGCAAGGCCTGTAATGTATACTTGGGGAACTCGTTTGTTCATTGTAATGCTATCCGGGAAGAAAGACGTAATGCCCTTGATGCTGCCGAAGTATAGTTCTCCCCGGCTGGAAATGAAGGAGCTGTTTTCGGAAAAGACATTGCTGATTAGACCATCCCTGGTATCGAAATGCTGGAATTCGCCTTTTTTTGTATCGTATTTGACGATGCCGTTATTTGTACTCATCCAGATGTTGCCGTGCCTGTCCGGCCGTATGGCATGAACGTAATCATTCGGGAATCCATTTTGGGCAAAGTGATTCTCAAAGGTGTATTTGCCGGATTCATCTTCAATTAATTTATTGAAACCGTGTTGCGTGCCGATCCAAATACCCCCGCTTTGGTCTTCTGTGATGCACAGGACGGTATTGTTAGTCAGGCAGGCAGGCAGGTTGTTTTGCTGGCGGTAAACGATGAATCGGTCGCGGTCGTGGTCATAAAGGTGTAAGCCGTTGTAGGTGCCCATCCATAATCGTCCCTTCGAGTCAGACAGCATACAGCTTATGCGCTCGTTCTGTAGTGCGCCGTCTTTTCCGGGCTGGGCAGAATACCGCCTGAAGCGGGGTCTGCCACTATCGGTGAAGCCGATCACTTTGTTGAGCCCCGACTCCTGTGTACCCACCCAGACGGTGCCCCGCCGGTCGCGGGTTATTGAATTTATTTTCGGTCCGCTCAGGCTTTCCGGATCTCCCCTGTCGGATGTTACCGTGCGTTGGTTTCCCCCATAACGTTTGCCTTTGATAATGACGATTCCCCGATTGGTATACATCCATAAGTCCCCGCCATATTCGAAAAAACCCCGCACCGAATTGACACCCGCAGGAGTGGGTATTTTCCTCAAGCCGCCCTGGCTGGTGAATAAATACGCCCCGCTTGCCCTCGTGCCGACCCAAAGTCCTTCCTCGTTCATGAATATGGATTGTACGTAGGTATCTATGGTGGAGAAATCGGTGTGGAACGCAAATTCGATATTATTGAACCGCTTTCTGCCGGGATCAATTTTATAAATGCCACCGCCATCTGTGCCGATCCAAAGAATGCCAGACCTGTCCTGCATAATGGATAATACGATGCAACGCTGGGATGCCCCATCATCCTCGGAATCGAGACGATAGCGTTGCAGGGTTTGCCCTTCGATGTTGAGGCGGTGGAGTCCGCCACCCCAGGTTCCGATCCAAACGTTGCGTGCCGCATCGATGAACACCCGGTAGGCGTTATTATTGCTTAATGAATATTCATTTCCGGGTTCATGCCGGTATTGCCTTACAATGCGGCCCGTTGCTGGGTCGAGCACCAGTACACCCATTTTCCATGTCCCTAAATAAAGTAACCCCGACACCGGATCCCGCGCGATGGAGGTGACCTGTGCGGAGCTTCCTAAATCCCAGACAACTTGTTTGAATTTCCCATTGGAGAACTCGTAGGAAAAAAGCCCCAGGTCTGTACCCACCCAAAGGCCATCACCATACGACAACAAAGACAATACGTTGCGTTTTCTTGTTACCGGGCTATAGGTATCTGTGGCGGGTTCATAACGGAATAACCCGCTGGATGCGCCGATATAGAGATAGCCATCGGTTTCATGCAGGGCCTGTATATTTTGGATGTTGATCTGCAGGCTATCCGGCGGTATTTGGTGGTATATGGTATTGTGTGATAAGTCGTAGCGGTTTAACCCCGTCGTTTTGGTGCCGACCCAAAGATTGCCGTTTTCGCCCTCATGGATTACCTCAACGTATTGGCTGGTAAAATTGTTGCCCGATTTGGGATGATTCCGGATGAGTTTGAACGCATAACCATCGTACCGGTTGAGCCCGCCGCGCGTGCCCAGCCATAAAAAACCATATCGGTCTTGGCACAGTGAGGTAACTTCATTATTCACCAACCCTTGCTCGATAGCGAGCGATGAAACCAGTTCGCTTTGGGCATAAACAAACCCCCATATGCCCATCGAAGCCAGCAACAGCTTGACAATACGAGCAATCGATAGGGCGATGGTATACCACGATCTAAGATTCATAATTTGGTCGTTTTGATGGGCTAATTTATCATATATAAATCAGAAAGATGAATAATCCTACGATGATTGCGTAAATAACCCATTCTGTAATCGTTATCCGTTTCATGCCCAAAGGTAAGTCGTCTTCAACGAACCCTTGGGGGTCTGGCGCTCACAAATGGGGAGGCTCGTTTCAGTTTTTGCCCTTAACCGCCGTTGTAGGATGACCAAACGATTGACCTATTCCACCCGCATTTTGAAAGAATCTGCCCTATGCTCGTTGTCTGGGTGCCGTAATTTTGATCCGTACCAATTTGTAAACTAAATTCAATAAAATGAAACAATACAGGCTACATGGAAGGACTGGCAGGACAATCTGTCTGTTTCTTTGCTTGTTCGGTGCTGGCAGTTCATGCCAACGGTATCCGATGCAGCATGCGGACATGCAATCCACCGAAACCCTTCCTTTAACGGTTTTTCAGTACAACGATTATACAGGTGACGAAGCCGGAATTCCGTCACGTACAGTTTTTCGCGGAGACACGATTCCGGACGGAATGAACGACAATTTTTCCTCTTTCCATCTCCTGCAGGGATTCATGGCTACATTTGCAGAGCACGAAGATGGTACCGGATTCGGTTTTTCGTATGTCGCACGAAGCAGTGATGTAACGGTAAACCTTCCGGCCCAATTGGCCAACAAGGTTTCATTCATCCGGGTGCTGCCTGTGCAAAATGTGCTGAAAAAAGGAGTGGGTAACACAAACAATACGCTGATAGATAGCCTGAATGTCTCCTGGTTTTACGATTGGGGGCCGTTAGATCATTCCACACCTACGCGGGAATATGTACCCATGGCTTGGGGCAGGGGTGCTGCCAACAATCCGAGTAGGGTAGATGCTTATATTGAAAAAGATACCGTAACCCACCTGCTCTCGTTCAACGAACCTGATAATGCCAGTCAATCCAATATCCCCTATACAGAGGCCGTGTCGCTGCATAAATTGCTTTTACGTACCGGATATCGGATGGGATCGCCGGCTCCCGAGGAAGGGAATGCAGACAAATGGCTGCTTAATTTCATGAACAAAGCCGATCAGGATACCGTGAGGGTGGATTTTATGGCCCTGCATTGGTACGATTGGGGGAATTGGAGTAGTACTCATAATGCATCGCCCAATCCGGCGAATGTGTTCAATCGGTTTAAAAATTACCTCACACGGATCTACAATCTCTATAAAAAGCCAATATGGATTACAGAGTTTAATGCAAATCGGAATACGACCCCGGAGACGCATGCACGCTTCATGGAATTGGCACTGCCCTGGCTGGACGCGCAGCCTTTTATCGAGCGTTATGCGTATTTCTTTCCGCCCACCGTGCCTGCAATGGAAAACGACACACTCACGGAAGTCGGTAGGATTTACCGCGATCACGTTTCCACCCCTTCCATTACCGGTAATATCATTTACGGTGACGGGTCCGGAGGCGAGGAAATTCCCGAGAACATGAGCATTATCCCGTTGACCAATGAACTGATATTGCCGCAATACGCTTACGCCGGCCAACAAACAACTGCAAGGCTCCATTATGTGTGTAGGTTACGACTGACCGGGCTGGCTCCGAATGCGACCTATAGGTATTTCACAGGCCTTTCGGATCAGGCATACCGAACGACACAGACGCCGGGATGGTTGTTGGCTATCCAAAATAGCACTTCCCCGGCCGGTTATATTGTTGGCATGTCGTCTTCCAATAAATCCGTTGGAGGCTCCCGTCTGGACAACAATGAAAATTATACCGGTACCGGCTCTAAATTTTCGACCTTCACCACCAATGCGTCCGGGAACTATACAGGGTGGTTTGCTGTAGTGCCGACCAATCAGGAACAGCATCAAGCAGGGAAGAATGTTTACTTTTTTGTGCAGGTAAACAATGGATCAGGGGGCACCAGCCTCAACCACACCTTCAGGACCCAATCAACGATATCCATGTTGGATTACAGCACCATTACCGAGGATATTGGTGGTGCCTCTGCGGTGAAAGGTATTTCTGCGGTGGGTGATGAGAAAATCGTTGTACTCTATTCAGATACTGCGATGAACGATAGGCCCTTGTATGCCTCGTTTACGGAAGATGACGGCATACCACAGCCGTATACCAACTGGTATGGCACCGTAAATGCAAGCGAGGGCCAGTGGGGAGCTATTATTCCGAATTACCTGACATCCGGCATACGCGCTATCCGATATGTATCCATCAACGGCAGTCAACTGGCCCTCTTTACAAGTAGCAACGGAGAATGGGGGACAACCGAAACGGTGCACCCCGATAATGGATCGACACCGATAACGATAGAAACTCCTTAAAACCATCGCTATCCTAATTCTTTATCATGAAATTTAAAATCGTTAAGCTACTCCTTCTGGTATTCATTTTAATCCCCCTGTGTGATTACGCGCAAGATAAACGGCCCCGGCAACCGAATATCCTGTTTATTTTAGCCGATGACCTGGGATACCATGACCTCAGCTGTACGGGCAGTAGTTATTATGAAACGCCAAACATCGACCGTATTGCGCGGGAAGGGGCTGTTTTTACCGAGGGTTATTCCGCGTGTCAGGTCTGCAGTCCTTCAAGGGCGAGTATTATGACGGGGAAATTCCCCGCCCGACACGGTATCACAGACTATATCGGTGCGCCATACGGGACGGATTGGCGTAAACAGGGGCGGCACAACCAGTTGCTTCCAGCCGCCTATGATACGGCACTCCGCCATGCATACACTACGCTGCCGGAAGCCATGAAAGCCGCGGGTTACAAGACATTCTTTGCCGGGAAATGGCACCTGGGCGGCCGGGGATCGTGGCCGGAGGACCACGGCTTTGATATCAACCGGGGTGGCTGGGAAAAGGGTGGTCCCAGCGGGGGCTATTTCTCGCCCTGGGAAAACCCCAACCTGGAAAATACAGTGCCCGGCGAAAACCTATCCATGCGGCTGGCCGCAGAGACTGTCAAGTTCCTGAAAGAAAATAACCCGCAGGAAACCGGGCAACCGGTGTTTGCGTTCCTGTCATTCTATGCCGTGCATGGCCCGATACAGACCACCCGGAAAAAATGGGAAAAGTACCGGGACAAAGCTGATCGGAGTGGTATTGCAGAACAGGGCTTCAAAATGGAGCATTTTCTTCCCATGCGGCAGGTTCAGGATAACCCGATATATGCAGGCTTGGTGGAAACAATGGATGATGCCGTCGGTGTGGTACTGCGTGCGCTCGATGAACAGGGATTGGCGGAGAATACCATTGTGGTCTTTACTTCGGACAATGGCGGTGTCTCGGCAGGTGATGCCTATTCAACCTCCAACCTACCCCTGCGCGGCGGTAAAGGATATCAGTTTGAGGGAGGAGTCCGGGTACCCTACTTCATGAAGGTTCCCGGCCTGACGAAGGGCGGCGAAGTCTATCATACACCGGTTATCGGTACGGATTTTTATCCAACACTGCTGGATTTGGCCGGTGCCGGGTTGAAGCCACAGGAACACGAGGACGGGGTGAGTCTATTGCCGTTGCTTGAAGGCAATACGCTTTCCGGGCGACCCCTGATCTGGCATTACCCACATTATGGGAACCAAGGGGGAGAACCCTCTTCCATCATCCGCCAGGGGCCCTGGAAACTTATCCACTACTATGAGGATGGACGGGATGAATTGTATAAGCTGGATGCCGATCCGCGTGAGCTAACGGATGTGGCGAAGCATCATCGGCGGAAAGTAATGGAACTGTGCGCCACATTGGATGGATACCTGAAGCAGACCGGCGCCCGTTACCCGCAGCCCGATCCCGAGTACGACGCGGATAAGGAACGGCAATATTTGCAGCGGGTAATCACGGAAAAACTTCCCCAACTGGAAAGACAGCGTATGGAGTTCCTGTCACCTGAATTTGATCCCGGAAACAACTGGTGGGGCAGCGAGGTCACGGCAATGAATCCGAATGTCGTGATTATCCTGGCAGACGACCTCGGATACGGAGATGTGGGCTTCAATGGCTGTGAGGACATTCCCACGCCCAACATCGATCGCATTGCGCGGAATGGCGTGAAATTTACCGATGCATATGTCACCTATGCCGTATGCGGCCCGAGCCGCGCCGGATTGATTACCGGTAGGTATCAGGACCGCTTTGGTTTTGGAAGGAATCCGCTTTTGGCTCCCAACGATCCCGATATGGGACTCCCGCTGTCTGAACAGACACTGGCAGACCTGTTAAAACCCGCCGGCTATCGTACGATGGCGATTGGAAAATGGCATTTGGGGTCGCATGCTTCTTTACATCCCAATAATCGGGGGTTTGATGATTTTTTTGGCTTCCTCAGCGGTGGGCATCATTATTTCCCCGAACAATGGACATTGAACAGTGAGTTTGATGCCCGGTCCCAATACGATGGGTATCGGACGAAACTTTTACGGAATTCAGATGCCGTGGATGAATCCGAATACCTGACGGATGCATTGTCGAGAGAAGCTGTGCGCTTTGTCAAAGACAACGCCAGTGCGCCCTTTTTCCTGTACCTGGCCTACAATGCGCCGCACACACCGCTTCAGGCCACGTCCAAATACCTCGATAGGTTTACACACATTGCGGATGAAAAGCGGCGGACTTATGCAGCGATGGTAAGCGCGATGGACGACGGGATCGGGCAGGTACTCGATGAGCTGGACGCGTTGGGCATAACTGACCATACCATGGTTGTCTTTCTGTCGGACAACGGCGGTCCGGAAGCCGCGAATGCTTCGGACAACGGGCCACTGCGGGGAGGGAAAGGCAGCTTTTTTGACGGGGGATTGCGGGTGCCTTTTGCCATACAATGGCCGGATCACATCAGGCGTGGAACGGTTTGTCATTCTCCAGTCATCTCGCTGGATATCGCGGCGACGGTCGTTGCAACGATCGATCAGACGCATCCGCCGAAAAACGAATTGGATGGTATCAATTTATTGCCCGTACTGAACAATGCGGATACCGCTTCACGAAGCCGTCTGTTTTTCTGGCGCAATTTCGATAAAAAAATGCTTGCATTGAGAAGTACAGATTTCAAGTTGGTCATGCAGGATGGCCACACCCCGTCGCTGTTCCGGATCGGGGATGATGTGGCTGAAAAAAATAACCTATTCACCGGCCACGCGTCCACGGTCGACGGTTTGCATAAGCAATGGCAAAAATGGGCGTCGGAGCTGAAGGACCCTGCTTTTTTGGGGCTGCTGCAGGATAAAGAATACAGTGAACAGCGAAAAGACCGGTTTGGCCAACCATGAATAGGGCGAAGATGGGGAGCAAACGGATGCTATTGCTCGGTTTGGTGATGTTGTTGACGGGTCCGGCCCCGTTGTCTGCGCAGGATACCACGGCGAGGGTTGTGAAGACATTACGTACGGACTGGCTTTTTATGAAAGGGGAGGTGCCCGATGGTGCGCGCCTGGATTATGACGATAGTCACTGGGACCGGGTCGATGTACCCCATGATTGGGCGATTGCCGGGCCGTTTGATGAAGATCATGATAAACAGGAAGTCACGGTTATTGAAGACGGCGAACGGGTGCCCAGCATACGGACCGGCCGTACAGGAGGGCTTCCCTATATGGGAGTAGGCTGGTACCGCAAGCAGTTGTCTTTTTCCGGGACGGCGAGCGATAAACGGGTGTTCATTGAATTTGATGGAGCGATGAGCAACGCCAAGGTCTACCTGAATGGACAATGGGTCGGCGGGCGTCCTTACGGTTACTCATCTTTTGGGTTTGAGCTGACACCTTACATAAGGTGGGGCAGTACCAACGTGCTGGCGGTGAGGCTTGAGAACGAGCCGGAATCAGCCCGGTGGTACCCGGGCGCCGGACTGTACCGGGCCGTCAGGCTACTCGTGCTCAACCGCACCCATATCCCGCAATGGGGGGTGTGGGTGACCACACCGGAAATAACTCATCAGGAAGCGTTGGTTAATATCCGGACGGAAATCGCCACTAAGCCGCCCGTTCCCTCTGATATCCGGTTGGAAACCGATATCATCGACCCCTCGGGAAAGGTCGTCGCTTCGTTGAAAAAGGATCTTTCGCCCGTTACCGGTAATACCGTGTCACAGCAACTGCGGCTAAAAGATCCCCGGTTCTGGTCTGCGGATAGCCCAAGGCTATATAAAGCGGTTTCCCGTATCAAGGCGGGAGGAAGGACCCTCGATGTGATGGAAACCGTATTTGGTATCCGGACCATCCGGTTTACGGCAGACAGCGGGATGCTGGTCAATGGCCGTTGGGAAAAACTGAAGGGTGTCTGTCTGCACCATGATCTCGGAGCGCTGGGGGCCGCCTTCAATAAGTCGGCACTGAGACACCGCCTCACGTTGCTCAAGCAAATGGGATGCAACGCCATCCGGGGGGCGCATAATCCCCATGATCCCGCGATGCTTGAATTGTGCGATGAAATGGGTTTTTATTTCATTGATGAAGCATTTGATGAATGGAAGCTTCCGAAGACAGCAAACGGATACAGTAAGTGGTTTGACGAATGGGCCGAACGTGACTTAACGGATATGATCCGGCGCGACCGTAATCATCCCGCTTTAATTATGTATAGTATCGGCAATGAGGTGCGCGAGCAGCAACAGCCCGAAGGCTATCGTGTCGCCCGCTTTCTCACCGCGATCTGTCATCGCGAAGATCCGTATCGGCCGGTCACCGCAGGCTTCAACCAGTGGAAGCCCGCCATCGACAACGGGTTGGCCGGTGAAGTGGACATACCCGGATTCAACTATAAGCCTGCTTTCTACGGTCGTATCCGGCAGCTCCAGCCCACCTGGCCCATCTATGGCAGCGAGACGGCTTCCACCGTCAGTTCCCGGGGAAGCTATCATTTCCCCGCTCAGCGTTTATCAATGAAAGCCTGGGAAGATAACCAGTCTTCCGCTTATGATTTGGAACATTGCAATTGGTCGCAATTGCCGGATGAGGAATGGAAGGCCTTGGAAGACCATCCCTTTGTGGCGGGAGAGTTTGTATGGACCGGCGTGGATTACCTCGGCGAACCTACCCCCTATAACAGCCGTTGGCCAAGCAGGAGCTCCTATTTCGGCATCCTGGATTTGGCGGGCATCCCGAAAGATCGCTATTTTCTCTACAAAAGCCGATGGAGCGATCGTCCCACCCTACACGTGCTCCCACACTGGACATGGCCTGAAAAGGAGGGCGAGCACGTCCCGGTTTATGTCTACACCAACTATCCCGAAGCCGAATTGTTTATTAATGGCAAAAGCCAGGGGAGGCAACGGTTCAATCCCCAAGAAATGCTCGATCGCTACCGCTTGCGGTGGGAAGATGTGGTCTACCAACCCGGTGAACTGAAAGTAATTGCCTATGATGTGCAGGGAGAAATCGCGGATTCGGTCGTGACGGAAACGGCGGGGGCACCCTTCCGTTTGGTGCTCACAGCTGATAGGGACACCCTGACTGCGGATGGCGAAGACTTGATCTATGTCACCGTTGAAGTGCAGGACCGGCAGGGAAACCTGTGTCCCCATGCGGATCATCCCGTTAATTTTTTCGTTGAGGGAAGTGGTTTTCTCCGGGCGGTGGATAATGGGAACCCCGCCAGCACCGAGCCCTTCCAGGCGCAATACCGCAACGCATTCAACGGGAAATGCGTAGCCATCGTTCAAAGCAACGGAAAAACGGGTGAAGTTTTTATCCGTGCAGCAAGCCAGGGACTTGTATCTGGAGAACTTAGGGCGGACTGCACGGCTAACTGATTATAGTGACATGCTAAATAGACTACTTCTTTTCTTTTGTTTGATAACGTTCGCATTTTCTTACACGAAACAGAACGTAAAATCCCCCTATTATGAATACTAAAGCGATGAGGCAGCGAACGATCTGTATACTGCTGCCGTTGATACCACTGGTTTTCCTGAATAGTAATAAAAGCGTGTCGGAACCCATCGGCCCGCAAAGCAGACCCAATATTATTTACGTATTTGCCGATCAGTGGCGCGCCCAGGCAACCGGCTATGCCGGTGACCCAAACGTGCAGACACCGAATATCGATGCATTAGCTGCTAAAAGCGTTAATTTCGCTAACGCGGTATCCGTGATGCCCATCTGTACGCCCTATCGGGCAGCATTGCTGACCGGTCGCTACCCGGCAAATACGGGGATGTTTTTGAACGACCTATACCTGCCCGCAGCTGAATTAACCATGGCTGAGATTTACAAGGAGGCCGGATATGAGACAGCTTATATTGGCAAATGGCACCTCGATGGCCATGGCAGATCGAGTTATATCCCCAAGGAAAGAAGGCAGGGATTTGATTTCTGGATGGGGAACGAATGTTCACATGAATATTACCAATCGATTTATTATGCAGGTGAAGATACCACAGCCCGGTACTGGGATGATTATGATGTTTTTGCGCAGACCAAAGCTGCTGAAGCGTATATCAACGGTCGGTCAGCGTCGGATAATCCGTTTATCTTGGTTTTGTCATACGGACCTCCCCATACTCCCCGTCATGAGGTTCCTGAAAGGTATAAAGCAATGTATCCTGTGGAGTCCATTAAACTGAGTCCCAACGTGCCGGAAAGGATGGCAAAAAGGGTAAGGGAAGAAGCGGCTGGGTATTATGCTAACTGTACAGCGATCGATTCCTGTATTGGTGCGCTGCAACGGACAATAAAGGCGGCTGGTATCCATGAAAATACGATTTTTGTTTTTACATCCGATCACGGTGAAATGCTGGGGTCACATGGGGCCGGTTCAGGTACCAAGCAGCGTCCCTGGGAGGAGTCAATTAGGGTGCCTTTTCTGCTTTCCTATCCTGCCCGGTTAGGCGTCGAAGGAAAAGAGATCAACGTGCCCATCAACACACCGGATATCCTGCCAACTCTTCTTGGCTTGGCTGGGGTAGACAAACCCCAGGTGCTGGAGGGAGACGACCTGTCGGACCTGATAACCGGGGAACAGGTGATGGACGACCGCGCGGCCCTGATCATGAATATGGCGCCTTTCGCGGACTATAAAGACGGCCACGAATACAGGGGAATACGGACAGCCCGCTATACTTACGTGCGGAATCTGGAAGGGCCGTGGATGCTGTACGATAATCAGCAAGACCCTTACCAGTTGAATAATCTGGTAAATACCCCCGGGAAAAAGGGGCTTCAGGAGCGTTTGGACAGGGAATTGAACAAGCTGCTTCGCGCCACGGGAGATGAGCTATTACCGCGTGCTCATTACATCGAAAAGTGGGGCTATACGGTCAGTCCAAGAAATGGAGCTATTCCTTATGAGGGAGAATCACATCGTGTGCAGTCACCCACAGGGATAGAATAAAAGAACGATTTACAATACACGATATAACATCTAACATAAGTGTTATATCAATTTATAGTTTTGATATACCCTAACAATTACTTTGCGATCATGAAGAAGCTATTGATTATACTATCCGGGCCATTTTTGGCGCTGACATTGATCTGCGGTTCTATTCCTTGCAACAGCCAGGAGTACCGGGCAGACATTGTCATATATGGCGGCACGTCGGCGGCCGTCATCGCTTCCGTGGAGGCAAAAAAGGCGGGCAAATCTGTCATCATTGTGTCTCCTGACCGCCATCTTGGCGGGCTATCCTCAGGGGGGCTTGGTTTTACGGATACAGGCGATAAATCTGTGATCGGGGGGCTTGCCCGAGACTTTTACCACCGTGTCTTTTTACACTATCAGCAAGATGCCGCCTGGCGCTGGCAGTTGAAGGAAATGTATGGCAATCGCGGGCAGGGAACTCCCGCGATCGATGGCGATGCCCGAACCATGTGGATTTTTGAACCCCATGTGGCTGAAAAAATATTTGAGGAACTGATTGCTGAAAACGATATTACCGTCTATCGGGATGAATGGCTGGACCGCGAGGGTGGGTCGGAGGTTGAAGACGGTTACATACGCGCCTTCCGCACCCTGAACGGGAAACGGTTTGAAGGGGAAGTATTCATCGACGCCACCTACGAAGGCGATCTGATGGCTGCCGCCGGAGTCCGTTATCATGTGGGCAGGGAGGCCAATAGCATATATGGTGAAAGGTGGAACGGCGTACAGGTCGGCGTGCTCCATCATGGCCATTGGTTCAGGGCGCCCATTAGCCCCTTCAACATACCCGGCGATTCTACCAGCGGCCTGGTCTTCGGCGTCTCGCCCGAACCTCCCGGTGAATACGGGACGGAGGACAAGAAAGTCCAAGCCTATTGTTTCAGGATGTGCCTGAGCAACCACCCGGATAACCGTGTACCCTTTGCGAAGCCTGATAATTATCAGCCGGAACACTACGAACTGCTGGCACGCGTATTTGCTTCAGGGTGGCGCCAGACATTCAGGAAGTTTGACCCCATCCCCAACCGGAAGACGGACACGAATAACCATGGGCCATTCAGCACGGATTTCATCGGCATGAATTACGATTATCCGGAGGCGGATTATGAGCTCCGGGAAGCGATCATACAAGCACACCAGGACTACCAGAAAGGACTGATGTACTTCCTAGCCAATGATCTCCGCGTACCAGAGGAGGTGAGGCAAGAGATGGCGCAGTGGGGGTTGGCTAAAGATGAATTTATAGACAACGGCCATTGGCCACATCAACTGTATATTCGTGAAGCACGCAGGATGATCGGCGCTTACGTGATGACCGAACACGATGTTTTCAGTACAAGGAATGTCCCACATGCTGTGGGCATGGGTTCTTATACGCTCGATTCGCACAATGTACAGCGGTATGTGAAAGCGGATGGTTATGTGCAGAATGAAGGAGATATTGGTGTACACACCAAGGGGCCTTATCAAATTGCCTATGGAGCAATAACACCAAAACGCGAGGAATGCAAAAACCTGTTGGTGCCCGTATGTGTGTCCAGTTCGCATATTGCCTTTGGCTCCATCCGGATGGAGCCGGTGTTCATGATATTGGGGCAGAGTGCCGCTGCTGCCGCCTGCTTAGCCATTGACGGCGGCGTAGCGGTACAGGATATCAGCTACGATAGCCTGAAAGAACGCCTGTTAGTCGGCAAACAAATTTTGGGCCGATAAGGTAGGTTTGCTATGCATCAGTGATCTGCGAAGTAATCCCTGATTACATGCCAGGCTTTCTTTTTTTCGCCATGTTCGGACAGTAATCCCTTCCGGTTCCACCCGTTCTGATAGCTGCTGTGCATGCGGGTGGGGCTTCGGAAGTCGGCAAGTACCCAGGGACATACACCACGTAGCTGCGGATTCGAACGGAACATCCGGATGTTGTCTTCCATCACTTTCGCTTGGTATTCCTCTGTCCATGAACTGGCCGTATCGGCTGTACCGTGATTGCCATACACGGCCTCGGCGCCAAACTCGGAAATGATGAGCGGTTTTTTGTAAGTCGTTTCCCATTGTATATTTCCGGGCCCGGCAGGCCACGGGGTATACCAACCCATGTATTTATTTGCGGCCAGGATGTCGAGGTCTTCACTCAGCGGGTCGTCAATGATGATCTTATTACCTGAATACTTGAATTGATCAAAGGCAGAAGCGATTAAACGCGTTGGATCCAGCGTTCTCGAAAAGGAAGCCAGTGCGCGCAGCACGCGATTCCGATCGGGTGTTGGCCGAGTTTCGTTGGATAGGCTCCAGATGATAACGCCACACCTGTTCTTATCGCGCGAAATCATGTCCTTAAGCATGGTTTGTGCTTTTTCTGTAATTTCGGAGCTGGTGAAGTCGACCCCTTGCCATATGGGAATCTCCTCCCAAAGCATAAATCCCATTTCCTCTGCTTTACGGATTAGGAATTCGTGCTGTGGATAGTGTGATGTACGGATGAAATTGCACCCCAGTTCGCGGGCTTGCAGCAGCAGTTGCATAGCATCGGCTTCCGAAGCAACCCGGCTTTTGCGTTGAGGAATCTCTTCATGGATACTGATCCCTTTCAGGAATATCGGTTCGCCGTTCAACAGCAACTCATCGCCCGCTACGTCAATATTTCGGAATCCTATCTTTTCACTGATTTGATCATGATCCGAGTTGATTTCTACGTGGTATAGTTTCGGATTCGAAGGTGACCAACGTTCCACTGCCGTATGGAATGCGAAAGACACGTAACCATCTGCCGCTGCCATGAAGGTGTGCTTGATGCCGGCATCCGGTATGGAAATGGTGATGGGTTCACTACCCGTAACGCCATTGAGTTGAAGCCATCCCGCTATCGTGTCTTTACTCCCTTTTTTTAATTGGATGAAATAATCGGCGATATAGCTTGCGGGGGTTGTAATTAGGTTGACATCACGGGTGATACCACCATAGTTCCACCAGTCGAAGTTTAAGGCCGGTATGCCATTGGCCGACCTGCGGTTATCCACTTTGACGATCAGTTTGTTTTTCCCCGGGTGGAGCTGATCCGTTATTTCAAACTGAAAGGGCGTAAACCCACCTTCATGGGTACCCAGCAAGCTACCGTTGAGGTATACTTTGGCGGCATAGTTTACGGCACCGAAATGGATAAATTGCCGTTGACCGGGCTCGGGAGCCACTTCAAATTCTTTTTTATACCAGATCACGCCTTCGTAGTATTCCAGGTTGGGCCGCTGCGAGTTCCAATCGGCGGGGATGTTCAGGGTGGCATCACCAAAACTATATTCATTGAAACTGTTTTTGTTTTTTGGCGGTTCATCCAAGTGAATCCGCCGCTGCTCACCGCGGTCATACCAATCAACGATGGCTTGCCATTTGCCATTCAGGCTCATGGCATTCCGGCCGGCGACATTGGTCATACAGGGTCGTGTGTCAGCGTAGCCTTTGGGAGCGATGGTCAGTGCGAGGCACGTAGCAAGAAATAAACGGATCATTTTTTTACGTTATTCAAATCGATGGGCAATGGTACGAAGTCCTGGTAGCGTATCATCCACTTGTTCAGTGCCGCCAGAAGCTGTTGTTGCTGGCTGGCTAATTCGTTGTTGCCGTATAGATTATTTAGTTCATAAGGGTCTTTTTCCAGATCGAATAGCTCAAACATGGGACGGGGTCGCGCGAAAATTAATCGACGGAAGGACGCGTCCAACGCCCCGTCGTTGTTTAGGGCTACAAGTTCTCTCCAAAAGGCTTGGCCGTTCATGTCGGTCGGCGTATAGGAAAGGGTAGGCAGCACATTATAAATCAATTTATAACGTTTCCCCATAACGCTGCGCGAAAGGTCAAATGCGTTTGTCGAAGTCGGCAGCATGTCAGCATGAGCACCCCGTTGCGCAAAGATATAATCAGTTGCCGCGTAGTCGCCGCCGTGTAACAGTTCCTTAAAGCTGCGGCCCGACATTTGCTTGTCGGGTGGCACGCCTGCTATCGTAAGTACCGTAGGCGCGAGGTCTTCACCGGACAGCAAGGCATCGCTTACTGTTCCCTGCTTGATGCCCTTGTCCCAACGCAAGATGAGCGGTACACGTAGGCCGGCTTGGTAAAGTGTACCTTTGCCCCTCAGCAGGGCTGCACCGTTATCGCCCATGAAGATGATCAACGTGTTTTCCATGAGTCCGCGGTCTCGGAGTTCGTTGAGGAGGAGTCCTACCTGTTCGTCCAGTTGTTGGATTTCTCCGTAGTAGGCCGCAAGATCCTTTCGCAGGTTCTCGGTGTCCGGATAGTCGGGTGGGAGGACTAGGCTACCCGGTGCGGGTAAAAATTCGGCAGGTGCCGTGTATGGACGATGCGGGTTGCTGTAGTTGACCCACAGAAAGAAGGGCTTGCTATCCGGTACGCTTTCGAGAAATGACCGCATCACGTTGAGGTTTTCTTCGTCGGGGCCGGTTTGAAGGAAATCGACCCGTCGATGGAAGGTCCGCAGTTGAAACTCGTCAAAGACCGCTGCCGCTTCGGGCGATTGCCGGCCGGAACCGTCTAGGTGATAACTCCTGCCCTGGATGCCGGTATAATATCCTGCAGACCGGAGTAGCTCTGGAAACGTTACGATATCCGCCGGCAACGGTGCGGAAAACCGGGTCATCCGGATGTCAACGGCATTCCTGCCGGTCATTAGCGTAGCCCGGGAAGGCACGCATTGCGGCGAGCCGGTATACATTTGTGTGAACCGCACACCGTGGTGGGCAATCGCATCGATGTTCGGCGTATGGATGTTTGGGTCGCCGTAGCAGCTTAGGTGCGGTGCACTATGGTCATCACTCAGTATAAACAGGATGTTGGGGTGTTGCCCGTTTTGGCAGAAAGAAAGCCCGGGCAACACCACCAACAGCATCGCTAAAAGGTGTGGTTTCATGCTATTTCCAGGCATCGTGTTGTATCAACGCCTTGTTGGCATCCAGTTCGCTGAGCGGAATAGGAAACGTTTCCGAGCGCTTGTTTTGGTATCGCGGATTGTAACCATTCAGGTTGTCGGCGACCATGCGTTCGTAAGCCTCGCTTACTATTCCCCAGCGTATCAGGTCGAAGAACCGCAGCCCTTCAAAAGCGAATTCCACGCGGCGTTCGTGCCGTATGATGTCCCGTAGTTGCGGTTGTGACAGCCCCGTGCCCTCTGCTTCCTGTACGGTGGGCATACCTACTCCTGGCCGTTGCCGTACCTGGTTGATGAGCGAATACACCTCGTCACCGATCTGGTTATCTTCGATCAGCGCTTCTGCCCGCATAAGCAACACGTCTGCATAACGCAATATGTAAAAATCCTGGCCCCCGTTTCCAGCAGGGCCAATGCCCGCATCCGATGTCCTCGTGCGTATGTATTTTTTTAGGCCATAACCGGTTACATTATTGCCATTAAAGGCGTTTCCTACATCAGTAATATAGATATCACCTTTAAACCATACGCTCGCGAGCAGCCTCGGATCCCGATTTTCTTTTGGATTACTGGGATTGTACAGATCGGAAACCGTAATTGGCTTGCCATCCGTACAATAAAAATCAGCCACGAGATTGGGCAGGGGCTGTTTATCGACCTTTGGCTGTCCAACATAGGTAGACGAGAACGTTTCGTTGGCTGAGAAGCCCGGGGTTTCTACGAATCGTACGGAGAAAACCACATCTTTGGAATTTTCTCCGTCTTCCGTAAATTGCACATCGTAGGGCAGACTCAAATCATATTGCCCAAGCGCAATGACATCTTGCGCCGCGGCGGCGGCTTTTTTCCAATCCTGATCGAGAAGGTACACTCGGGCAAGCAAGCCGTATGCAGCACCTTTGGTGGCGTGTCCGTACCTATCCGCGGATTGTGTGGTCGGAAGAAGGTCGGCAGCTTGTTGAAGATCAGCGATGATTTGGTCTAGCACCTGCCGTTTGGGTGTTTTTGCCACCTGTGCTGTTTCCAGTGTTTGGGGTTCAGTGATTAGCGGCACGTCTTCATAATAGGTAACGAGATTTAAATAGAATAAAGCCCTTAAAAAAAGCGATTGTCCCATGAAGTTGTCCTTTGCTGCCGTGCTGATCTGGTCTTCGGTCATCTTGGGGAGGTTTGTGATTGCTTGGTTACTTCTCACAATGCCCCGGTAATTGGCCAGCCAGAAATTCTCGAACATCCCAGTTGTTGAGGCAGACACGTTTCCCTCCACGTAATTCCCCGGGCCTTCATATTTCCATAAGTTAAAGGAATTGTCGGTAAAACTGTCGTACATCGGGATGCCGGCATCGCCGTTGAGGTTGCCGCTGTAAAGCTGACGCGTTTGCAGTACGTCGTAAATGCCATTTATTGCAAGCAAAGCATCCTTTTCATTTTGCCAGAAGTTGTCGGCGGCCAACTGGGTCAGCGAGTGTCGGTCCAAAAAGCCTTCCGAACATCCTATAAACGTTAAGGGGAGGGCAATGATGATTGTTAATATTCTTTTCATGATGGTGTTTTCTTTTTATTTAGAAACTTACGTTAAGGCCACCCGTAATTACCTGATATAATGGGACACTCCGTGCGTTGGTATTGCCGGCAGCACGTTCGGGGTCGAAATTTTTCATTTTGGTAAACGTCAGCATATTCTGGCCGGAGATAAAAAGCCTAATGCCGCTCACCTGGATTTTTTGCAACAGTGTGCGCGGCAATGTGTAGCCGAGTTCGATGTTTTTGAGGCGGAGGTAAGAGGCGTCTTCGACATAGAATGTAGACAACACATGGTTGTTAGCCCCTCCCATACGCGGCAGCGAAGTGCTTGGGTTTTCAGGAGTCCAGCGCGACGTCCAATGGCTAAGCGAATTACTTCGTTCGTCATTTAATGGCTGTTGGCCATTTCCAATCAGGATGCGGTCCACATCCGCAATACCCTGTAATAAGATACCAAGGTCAATACCTTTATAGTTAAAATTGGCGTTGAGACCAAATAGCCAAAGCGGGTACGGATTGCCGATTACAGTTCGATCGAACGCATCGATAATGCCATCGGGTTCTCCCGCAGGTCCACTTAAGTCGGCATAGCGGATGTCGCCGGCGGCTGTCCGTGGACTACCGAACTGAATAGGTGCCGCGGCTACTTCTTCGGCCGTTTGAAATATCCCTTCCATCACATAGCCATAGTAAGCTTGAAAGGGATCTCCAGCACGCGTGATGGTGTTGCCATCAATGGTTTGAACTCCGGAGCCTAAGCTTGTTACGTTGTTTTTGGCAAAGCGTGTCATGTTGAGTCCGACGGCATAGTTAAATTCCCCATTTCTTTCGGTATAATTCAAGTTCAATTCAACGCCTTTATTAACCATTTCCGCAGCATTCTGAGCCGCCAGGCTGTTGACGCCCAGCGTGCCGGGAATTGGGAAATTGGTGTAGAGGATATCGTAGCTCCGACGATTGAAGTAGTCCGCTTCCAGGGTTAGCCGGTTATTAAGCAAAGCGAGGTCCAGCCCGATGTTGTATTGCTCGGTGGTTTCCCACAGGATAGTCGGGTTTGCGAGGCTCGTCAAGGCAACGCCACCGACAACAACACCGTCACCAAGTACGTAGTCAAGTCCTGCGTTATACGTTTGGTCGTATATGTAATTATCGATACCGTTATTGCCGGTACGTCCCCAGCTTCCGCGCAGTTTCAGGTCCGATAACACGGACGAAGACATGTTTTTGATAAAAGGCTCTTCGGATATCCGCCAGCCTGCGGAAAACGAGGGGAATGTACCGTACCGATTGCCGGGACCAAATTTAGAGGATCCGTCACGCCGTATGTTGGCCTCGAACAAATACCTTTCAAGATAATCGTAATTTACCCGTCCGAAAAAGGATTGCATGCTTTGTTCGCTCGCACCCCCGGCTACAGTGGGGTTAGCAACCCCGCCGGCGTTAAATTCATGCAGGTTGTCGGAAGGGAAACTTTGCAGTGAGCCGTTGAAGTTATCATTCCGGTCATAGATGACTGAATGGCCCGCAAGGATTTGCAGCCGGTGATCCGAAAGGGCAGCCTGATAGCGTAAAAGATTTTCGCTCATCACCCGGTAGTGCTTGTTAAAGCTGTTTGATAACGAGTTGAGGTCGTTTGCACTGATGAGATTGCCATCGTAGTCTCTCCGTTCCGTGGTCGGGCGGAAGCTGGAATCGTCAAAAAAGTTCAGATTAAGTGTTGCTGCGCTTTCAAAGCTGAACCCTTTAAAGGTTGCTTTCATGCTAAGGCGATCATTGATGTTATAGTCGTGTGAAACGAAATCACCCAATTCACCGATTTGCATAGGCTGAAACTCGGTTCCTAATGACGGGTTGACGTTTCGCCACGCCCCATCAACAAACCCATAGCCGCCGTGAGAATAATAGGCTGGAATGGTAGGTGGGTTCCTACGGAAGGAATAAATCATGTTATTCACCACCCCTGATCCACCCGACGGCCCGACGAACTTATTCAATGTTCCATTAAGATTATTACTAATGCTAAGCCAGTCTTTTAAGTCCGACTGGACGTTTGCTCGGAAGTTGTACCGCTTCGACCTGAATTTACCTATCACGATTGCGCCTTGGTCTAGATAGCCCAACGAAATCCTGTAAAGGGTGTTCTCGTTGCCTCCCGACAAGGAAAGGTAGTGATTCTGGATGGGCGCGTCTTGCATTATTTCTGCCGCCCAGTCCGTATTTGCAAATTGATCTGGATTGGAGCCGTCCCGGATTTGCTGCAACTGCCCTTCCGTATAGCGGGGGTTGAAGGGCCTTCCATCAGCCTCATTTTCGTACTTCTCGTTCATCAATTCCGCATACGCTATCGCATTTAAAAAGGTAGGCATTATTGTAGGCCGCTGGAAGCCCACGTAGTTGTTGTATTCCACCTTGAATTTGGAGGCCTGTCCCTGTTTGGTTGTGATCACGATTACCCCGTTAGCTCCACGTGCGCCGTAGATTGCCCCCGCAGACGCATCTTTAAGGACGGTAATCGTTTCGATGTCGGCAGGAGCCAACCTGTTGAACTCGGCAAGCCCAGTAAATTGCATTCCGTCGATCACAACCAATGGCACTGAATTTCCGAATGTCCCCAGCCCGCGGATATTGATGGTTGAGCCATCAGTTCCAGGAAGTCCATTTCCCTGCGTGAGCTGGACCCCTGAAAAGCGACCATACATCAATTGGGCAGAGTTACTCACCGGTGTGTTAACCACACTATCCAGTTGGAGCGTTTGGACGGCACCCGTGAGGTTTACCTTTTTTTGCGTACCATAGCCGACTACTACAATTTCGTCCAATTCCGTTTTGGAAGCAGCTAGGGAGACTGTTAGATTTGCCGGACCATCGATGGCCACATCTTTTGATTGGTAACCAACGAAAGAAAAACGCAAGGTGCTTTGACCGCCCTTGACCGCCAAAGTGAAAGTGCCTTGGTCATCGGTTAGCATTGCATTTCCGGTCCCGATTTCTGTGACACTTACCCCTGCGAGGGGAGAATTGTCAGAGGCGTCGATAACCCTTCCCCTAACCGTCACCTGTGAGTAGGCTGCGCTTGTAAATAGCAGAAGTTGCAATAGTAGAAATAGATTACATAACTTCGTTATTGAAAATATAAATATACGCATAAGTATATAGATTAATTGGTTATTATATGTGGACAAAGGTAGGAATCGACGTAAAATCGAGAGGGGACAAGGAAGTCAATTATAGGGGACGTCGATTCAAATCGATCCGTATGAATGCGATGTGCGCATAAAAGCTAATAGGAAAGGACCTCAGCATAATTTAAGAGGTGCCTTTCTATCCGTTAAAGAGTAAAGTAGCGGAATTAACTCAGCTCCGCAAAATATTTATGAAACAGCGGGATGGTCTCAATTCCCTTGAGGTAGTTCGCGATGTCGTACTTTTCATTGGGCGAGTGCAGGTTATCGCTATCAAGCCCGAATCCCATCAATACCGTTTTCAGTCCCAGCTCGTTTTCAAATAGCGACACGATGGGGATGCTTCCGCCGCCCCGTGTGGGGATGGGCTTCTTCCCGAAGGCTTCTTCGATGGCTTTTTCCGCCGCACGGTACGCAGTGCTGTCGGTGGGCGTTACCGCCGGTTGCCCACCGTGGTGAGGAGTTACTTTCACCGATACGTAATCCGGCGCGATGCTTCCGAAGTGCTTGGTGAAGAGTTTGGTGATGGTATCCGAATCTTGGTTGGGTACCAGGCGCATGGAAATCTTGGCATGCGCCTTTGAAGGGAGTACCGTTTTTGCTCCTTCGCCGATGTAACCACCCCAGATGCCGTTGAGCTCGAGGGTGGGCCGGATACCGGTGCGCTCGATCGTGGTGTATCCTTTTTCACCCCAGACGGCTTTGATGCCCAGATCGGCTTTGTATTCGTTTTCGTCAAACGGCGCTGCGTTCAGCGCCTTCCGCTCGGCGGCGTCCAGTTCGGCGACGTCATCATAGAATCCGGGAATGGCGATGTGGTTATTTTCGTCGTGCAGGGAGGCGATCATCTTGGCCAGGACGGTGATGGGGTTGGCTACAGCTCCGCCGTATACGCCCGAGTGGAGATCGCGGTTGGGGCCGGTTACCTCCACTTCAAGGTAAGACAGCCCGCGTAGCCCCGTTTCCAACGAAGGGGTGTCGAGACTGATCATGGCCGTATCGGAGATCAGCACCACATCGGCTGCCAGCCGCTGCTTGTTGGCTTTTACGAAAGTGCCGAGGTTGTCTGATCCCACTTCTTCCTCGCCCTCGATCATGAATTTGATATTGCAGGCTAGGGTGTCCGTGGCTTGCATCAGTTCGAACGCTTTTACGTGCATATAAAACTGCCCTTTATCGTCGCACGCGCCACGGGCGAAAATTTTGCCGTCGCGTATAGTGGGTTCGAAGGGTGGCGTCTCCCAAAGCTCCAGTGGGTCGGGTGGTTGTACATCGTAGTGTCCGTATACCAATACCGTGGGCTTAGCGGGGTCGATGATTTTCTCGCCATACACGATGGGGTGCCCGTCTGTGGGGCATACTTCTACGTTGTCGGCACCTGCGTCGCGCAATTTTCGGGCTACATATTCCGCGGCGTTCCGTACGTCGCCCTTGTATTTCGGGTCGGCGCTGACCGAGGGAAAGCGGAGCAATTCGATCAATTCATCCAAAAAGCGCTGGGTATTCGCTTCCACATATTTTTTGATTGTCTGCATATCGTAAGGCTTTGTGGCAAACTTAGCTAAATTGCCAGAGATAGGCAAATTAGCGGTCTCTCACCTGCCTTAGAAAATGATATGCCAGGTGAAACTTAGCTAAATTGCCAGAGATAGCCAAATTAGCGGTCTCTCACCTAAGGAAAATAGGTTCATTATGCAACATCTGGCATCCCTGCGCGTCAAAGAAGTGATAGTGCAGCAAGGGCCGTTGGATATTTTCCCCGGGGTACAGTTTGGATTATTACTAATTTTTCGTAGTTTTACGGCAAATTCGAAATATGGATCCGGTAGCGGGCGTGAATGTAACGGATTTGCTAAAAAATGTTAAATAATAGTGGAAAAAATAAAAACTATTTTTTTAGTTCTATATTTGCCGGCGGTCGAAGACCGGTCGGTAGGTGAGCTGATACGGAAGGCATTTGCCACCATCCTTTAAATTGTAGTATAAAACCAACTATGAAGAGATCGCTCGTTACGTTCCTTATGGCTTGTGCCTATTGGTTCTCAGTATCTGCCCAAGAAGGGGTGTACTCCATCACTGGTACGGTCGTAGATACGGCTTCCGGCCAAAAACTTGCCAAATCATCCATCGTGCTGGTCCACGCCAAGGATTCGATGTTATACCGCTTCACCCGCACGGACGAGGCGGGCAGTTTCAAACTCGGTAATCTTGATACGGGTGAATATATGCTCTTCGCCACCTTCCCCGAGTATGCGGACTATGTGGAGCGTTTTACACTCGATAGCACATCCACGATGATGGATTTCGGCCATGTTGGATTGGTATTGCGGTCTAAGTTGCTGGAAGAGGTGTTGGTAAGCCGAAGCCAGGCGATCACCATCCGGGGTGATACTACCGAGTACGATGCCGCTAGTTTTACGATACAGCCCAACGCCAAGGTAGAGGACCTTCTTAAGCAACTTCCCGGTATCCAGGTAGATCAAGATGGCAAGATCACGGCGCAGGGGCAGACGGTGAACAAGGTGCTTGTGGACGGTGAGGAGTTTTTCGGTGATGACCCCACGCTGGTGACCCGCAACCTGCGAGGAGACATGGTAGACAAAGTGCAGTTGTACGATAAGATGAGCGACCAGGCTGAGTTCACCGGTGTGGACGATGGCGAACGTTCGAAAACGCTCAATATCAAGTTGAAAGAGGATAAGAAGAAAGGCTACTTTGGTAAAGTAGATGCTGGCGCGGGGACCAATGAGATGTACCAGGGGCAGGCCATGTTCAACCGATTCGACAACAAGCAGCGGTTCTCTGCTTTCGGTACCCTCGGCAATACGGGCCGTACCGGACTTAATTGGCAGGATGCCGACCGCTATTCGCCGTCAGGCAACACAACACTGATGGAAGATGGCGGGATCATGATTTCATTCGGTGGCGGGCAAGACGAGATCGAGTCGTGGGGCGGCCGCTATGACGGGCGCGGTATACCTTCTGTATTGAATGGTGGTGCATTCTATAGCAATAAATGGAACGATGGAAAGCAGTCGATCAACGGTAACTACAAAATCGGCGAACTGGGCGTAAAAGGCTCCAGCAGCACCATCAGCCAGAATAACCTCCCTACCGGTACCATCAATACCGAAGCGGGCCAAACGTTCGATCGGCGTATATTCCGCCAGCGCGGCGGTGCCATCTTCGAGGCGCAGTTCGACTCAACGTCCAATGTGAAGGTTACCGTGAATGGCTCCCTCAGAAATGGGGAGACCACGGAGTTCAACGAATCGGAGGGTAGCAATGGTACCGGGCAGCTGCTCAACAGATCGACACGGAATACCAATAACAAGACCGAAGGACAGGATGTGTACCTTTCGGCACTCTGGACCAAAAAACTACGGAAAAAGGGACGTACCCTATCGTGGGAGGTCAATGAGACCATCAACCAGAGCAAGGCCAACGGATTCCTTTACTCCGAAAACTCATTTTACAATGATGCAGGCGGGGTAGATAGCCTGCTGCTGGTAGACCAGCTAAAGATCAACGATACGAAAAGCTCGGTGTTTAATTCGAATATTACCTACTCCGAACCGTTCACAAATGCGCTTTCGTTGGTGGTGAACTACCGGCTTACGGCCAATAACGGTACGTCCCTCCGTCAATCGTTCAACCCCGCAGGCAGCGGTAGTTATACGGACTTGGACTCGCTATACAGCAACGACTTTAAGTTAAATCAGTTAGCCAACCAATTGGGAGCCATCTTTAATTTCAAAAAAGGCAAATCCACGCTCAATTTCGGTACGCGGGCGAGCCAGGTACAATTCGATCAGACCGACCGTTACATCAACAATCGGTTTGAGCGCAGCTTCACCAACCACAACCCGCAACTCCGCTGGCAATACCGGTTCTCGCAGCAAAAATCGTTCAATGTTTCGTATAACGGCAACAATACACAACCAACCATCAACCAGATACAGCCGGTGCGGGTGAACGATGACCCGATGAATATCGTGCTGGGCAATCCCGACCTCAAGCCATCGTATACCAACCGGTTTAATATGTCGTATAATTCGTTTAAGGTGCTGGGCAACCAATACATGTATTTCTCCGGTAGTTTTTCCAACACCAACAACGCCATCGTAAGCAATACGTACACCGACTCGGTGGGGCGCAATACCTTCCAGTATGCCAACCTGGACAATAAGACGCCGATGAACTACTACTTTTATTCCAATTTCAGCAAAAACCTCAAGAAGTGGAACATCAACGTAGGCGCGGGGCTGAATACGAATGGCAATATCTATTACAACCTCACGAACGGCGCACTCAACAAGACGGTGAGCTCGAGCTATTCGGGAACGGTTTTCCTGCGGCAATACATCCAAAAGAAATACGATTTCAACCTTAGTTTCGGACCCAGCTACACGTATGGCGAGTCTTCCCTGCAGCCGGATCGGAATAACAACGGCTGGGGAATGAGTGGCCGGTATTCCTTCAATATTTACCTGCCTTGGAAATTCCAGATCACTTCGGAGGGAAATTATATGTATACGGCGGCTACCCAATCGTTTGACGAAAATTTCGAACGGTTTATCGCCGATGCTTCGGTGAGCAAAAAATTCCTGAAAGACGAAACCCTCCAGTTTTCTGTGGGCGTAAACGATATCTTCAATCAGAACGTCGGTTTCAGCCGCTCGGCCAGCAGCACGTACATTACGCAAAACCGTTATACCACCATCACGCGCTTCCTGATGTTCTCGCTTACGTGGGATTTCAACAAAATGGGCGGCGCATCCATTCAAAATTAACGACTATGAAGATAAGAACAGTTCAGCTATTCACGTGTTTGTTTGCGGCGGTGCTTTGTGCCCAGTCGGTGCGGGCGCAGTATGCCCGGTTTGTGGAGAGCGGTGTCATCGAGTTTGAAAAGCGGGTGAATATGTATGCCAAAATCAAGGACCGGATCGGCAACAGCAGTTTTATGGAGCAGGCCTATGAGCAATATAAGCGATCCAACCCGCAATTCAAGGCGTTCAAATATAACTTGGCGTTCAACGGCACCACAACACGGTTTTGGCCCCAGGAAAGCCAGGCGGCGGCATCGGGCGGCTTCTTCGGCAGTGACCCGTCCATAGACATGGGCAATACCATCGTTACCGATCTGCTTGCCCAGCAAAGCACCGGCCAGAAAAGCATCTACGAGGAAACCTATTTGATTACCGACAGCGTGCGCCAGATCCAATGGCGTTTCACCAACGAATCGCGTGAAATTGCTGGCTACGAATGCCGCCGCGCCAATGCACTGGTGCTCGATTCCATCTACGTTGTCGCGTTTTACACCGATCAGATCCCTGTTTCGGGTGGCCCCGAATCGTTTACCGGCTTGCCGGGTATGATACTTGGGGTAGCTCTTCCCCACGAAAACGTAACCTATTTCGCTACCAAGGTAGACGACCGGCCGGTATCGGCCAAAGAGCTGGCACCGCCCACTAAGGGGAAGGCGGTCAACTACCGCGAGTTGCGCGAGCAGCTGGAAGCTAGCCTGAAGAATTGGGGCGACTATGCGAAATCCATCCTGAAAGCCATGCTGCTCTGATCCCGGCCATTCAGCCCCAAAACTCTCCTTAAATCCCTGCCATCAGCGTAATCTTTCAATGGCGGCGGAGAGATTAAGAGAATTTGCCTAAGTTTGTGCCTTCATTAAGGTGCAAGGAAACAGCATGCCAGTAAAGATACCCGATAGTCTCCCAGCGATAGCGCAACTGAAGAATGAGAATATTTTTGTGATGGATGACCGCCGGGCCAACACGCAGGATATCCGTCCGATGCGCGTCATCATCCTTAACCTGATGCCGTTGAAAATATCAACCGAGACCGATTTTATCAGGTTGCTATCCAATAACCCGTTGCAAGTGGAGATTGAGTTTCTGCGCTTAGATACCCATACGCCCAAAAACACCCCTTTAGAGCACCTGGAGCTGTTTTACAAGGGTTTCAAGGAGGTGGCCGATAACTATTACGATGGCATGATCATCACTGGTGCGCCGGTAGAACAGTTGGCGTTTGAAGATGTTTCCTATTGGGACGAGATGAAGATGATTTTTGAATGGGCGCGGACGCACGTTACTTCCACGCTGTATATCTGTTGGGCCTCGCAAGCGGCACTTTACCATTTTCACGATGTGAGGAAGGTGCCGTTGGATAGGAAGCTGTTCGGTGTTTTCAAGCATACGGCGCTTGATAAAAGACATCCCTTGTTCCGGGGGTTCGACGATGAGTTCTACATCCCGCATAGCCGCCATACCACCCTCGCGGATGAAGACCTGAACGGTGCGTTAGGGGTTGATGTCCTCGCTACGTCGGCGGAGGCAGGCGTGGCGATTGCGGCAACACGGGGCGGCAGAGAGTTTTACCTGACAGGGCATTCGGAATATGCGCCATGGACCCTCCATGAGGAGTATATCCGCGACCTGGAAAAAGGGGCTCCCATCGACCTGCCGAAGCATTATTACGCGGGCGATGATCCGAAAAGTGAGCCGGTAGTCCGCTGGGCCAGCCACGCGAACCTATTGTTCAATAATTGGCTGAACTACTTCGTTTACCAGGAGACACCGTACGATTTGACGGATATCGCACATTTAGGGGAAATAAAACCGCACGGATAGCACGTCGCGCCCTATTTATAGAGTAGGTATTGTTTTCTCATCGTTTTATAGGCCTCCAAGCCCGGTTCCCATGATTTGCGGATTTCCGCTGCTGCTACGCCTGCTTCGATCTGTTTCTTAAATTCATAGACACCGGCCAGGTAATCGATATTGCCGATTTGCCGGTGTATGCTCCGATCGAAGAACTGGGCCTTGTCGGGGAATTTGGCATACAGCTCGATTATCCAATCCAGGTTGATTTGCTTCGCTGCCACCAGTTTTTCCAAGTCCTCATCACGGAGGTCCATGCCGTAGCATGTTTGGTCTTGGTAGATGGGATCTTCCGCTCGGCCGGGCATGGAGACAGGGGTATAAGAGAAATCATAGATGCCACGATACATAGGCCCACCAACCATGGTAAATGGATAATCCGTGCCACGCCCGTGATTTAGCGCCACGCCTTCGAAAAGGCAGGTAGACGGATAAAGTAGGATACCGGCTTCGGTGTTGAGGTTGGGCGAAGGGTTCACCGGTAGCTTGTACAGCATGTCGTGGTTATAGTTGTCATTTTTAACGATGGTGAGCCTGCATTTCAGGTTATCTTCCAGCCAGCCTTCCCCATTGGCCATCTGCGCAAATTCAGCCACCGTTAGGCCATGGCTTATCGGTATCGGGAATTGGCCGATGCCCGATTTAAGCCTCATGTCCAGGATAGGGCCATCGATCAGATACGCGTTTGGGTTCGGGCGGTCCAAGATCATCAATTCCTTTCCATACCTCGCACACGATTCCATTACATCCCTTAGCGTATTGATGTTGGTGTAGAACCTACAGCCCACATCCTGGATATCAAAGATGACGATATCCACGTCCTTCAAATCCGCTGCGCTGGGTTTCTTCTTTTTACCATAAAGCGAAACGATCTTGACGCCCGTACCGGGGTCCACCTCATCCGAGACTTCCGTTCCGTTACTGGCGTTCCCCCGAAAACCATGCTCCGGCCCGAAAACCTTTACCACGGTTACGCCCCGTTTTAACAGGCTGTCCAGTAAATGGGTATCACCGATTACGCTCGTTTGGTTGGCTACCAACGCGACCCGTTTCCCCCCGAGTTTACCGATATACCGCTCGGTCTGTTCCGCGCCCGTCTTTATCACGTCGTTGGCATATTTTAGTTGGGCATACAACACGTTCGAAATCAGTAACAGACCCGCAATCATATAGACCATCTTTCTCTTCATCATAAACGTTAATTGACCGTGCTAAATATAAGGATTACGATTCGAAGCCGGTTGTGTTTTTAAAAAATCTGATATTCAATAATTTATTTCTACCTTGCGTGTGCAATTAATTATTTTATTCATTTTTATCCAAATGCCATGCAAGAAGGCAAAGTAAAATTTTTCAATGAAACCAAAGGTTTCGGATTCATCACGCCCAATGACGGCGGACGTGAAGTTTTTGTTCACTCTTCCGGCCTGATAGACCGTATCCGTGAGAACGACGAAGTTTCATTTGAAGTAGCCCAAGGCCAGAAAGGGCCCAACGCAGTAAATGTCAAATTGATTTAAGTCCATTTTTCAGATATTGTATTGACCATCCGATGGCCTTCATCGGGTGGTTTTTTTATACCTTCCCGATCCGGCCCGCACTAGTGGCGTATACCCCGGCAATGCGACCTGTCTTCAACACCGTAGGGCCAAACCAAGCCTTGGAAATATACCTATTTTTAGGTATTTCACATATAGCTGTTAAGCGCTAACTTTCAGCCATATATCATTCATATATGTGTTACTTAAAACCCTATCCACCATGGCACGCTATAAAGTAGTCTGTACCGAAAGCGATTACGCGTATACATTCGACAGCCTGTCGGATGCCGAGACGGCTGCAGGAAACCACAACAGGCGCAAAGGACACGCGCCCATCAATATCTACGAATTGGACGATCTCGCAGAACTGACACGCGATCAGCTGTTGGCTTGTCTGATCCCTGATCCCCACTTGGGCATCCTGAATATCTATGCGGTATGAAGCGTCTTGTTATCATGCTGATGATTTGCCAATCGGCCATTGCCCAAGAATTGCGGTTTCAGCATGGTGTGGGCTTCTCGCTGTACTTCGGCAACGAATTCAAGTACCTGCTAAGCTATAATCCCAACATCGCTTACCCCATCCCTACATCGGGCGGGCAAGCCATCATCCCGATGCTCGATTCAAAAATATCAATCTATAACAACAACCTGGGGAGTTCGGTACTACCCGCATTCAGAAACAGGCTTCATGTGAACCTTGCGTTCTCTCCGGTGATGAGCTATTCTTTTGGCAAATCCAGCCCCCATAACCCCGGGTATATACCCGTTTTTTCAAGCACGTTCTTCGGGATGGCCAACACCGATTACGACAATAATGTCGGGCTATCCACCATTTACGTATGGCAAATGGGGTTTGGAAAGATCCGGCCTTCGCTAAAGTCGCAACGCATCGGGCAGCTTTTCGTTTCGACCAAATGGGCCTACTTTTTTTATTACAACGATGGTGGTCCCATCAACAAGTGGTTTGGCGATAAGGAAGACCGTTATTGGACGGGGGGCGGTGGGTTGGGTATCAAGTATACTCATCAGCGAGAGGTACAGCATATTGCCCTGAATTTCGATAAGTACAGTGGGTTTATCAAGCATGCCTTCGAGGCCAGCGGTTTGTTGTATGCCGACAATGTGATGTACAGGGATCCCGTCGAAACGAGTTACAATTCGAGTAAATATTCGATTCGTTACCTCCATCCATCCCTGTATTTCGGGGCTTCGGTCAACTGGTGGAATACGCCTTTCGATTTCCAGGATTTTATCCACCGCAATATTTCGAGCGATCCGTATCACTTCAAACTCAGGAAAAAACATGTCGACTTTGAAATCATCGGCTTCTATGAGAACTAATTTACCAGGGCTATGCATTGCGCTCGTGCTGTTCGGTTGCCATGCAAAGCAGGCCTCCGTGGGTAAGTTTTACTCCGGCCTTTCGTTTAAGGACGAGCGGCACTTCAGCCATTCGATCATGCAGGATGCCCATGCGCTCGTCAAGATAGTAAACGATAGCTACGGCTACTATTCATGGAAGACCATCAAGCATAACTTCGTGTTGAGCAATCAGCGCCAGTTGCTCCATCCCGATCGGACCAAAGGCGCGGATACCAGTATCGTTTCGATTTACCGCACCATTACCAATGCGGAGCTGCTAACATTCAAGAACGACCAGCAAAGCTATATTGCCAAAGAAGGCAACGTGTTGCGGAATAACCTATACTTTATCGATGATCATCGGTGTATTTACCTTAGTTTCGACGATGACCGGTCGGTGGGGGATGCCCGGAATATCATTCCCCTTTATTTCGACAGGGAAGCGTATCCGATCCCGAAAAAGAGCCAGAAACGTTTCGAGCAATACCTCCGTGGCTATTACACGATCAATGGATCGGACCTGTTCATCCATTTTGAAAATGCGTTCTCACCCGCGGCCAATTACTTCGTGAATGCAAAAATCACCGAACGTGGCATCACGTTTCTTTCAATGACCGTTCCCAACAGCCCCAACACGCTGTACGAAGCAGGCTATAACGCCAACCAGATCCAGTTTTCCCGGGTACTCCACGACATCGCCCAGCCCGAGTTTGAGTTGGTCCGTCCTGTGAAGGATGTTATTTACCCGCCACAGTGTTATATCAGCACCGGTTTTGAGTTGCTGGATGGCCGTAAGGAACGAAATCCACTGCATGACGCGCTGTTGGCCAAATACCCCGGGGATGTGACACCCAACGATACGTTGGTTATCACGGCGGTAAATTATACCTATGATTTTGAAAATGAAGACCACGCACGTACGTATACGCTGAAAAAGTGGAAAGGATCGTTAATGAACTACTCCATTACTGAGCGCATCGGTTTAAACCCGCTGCAGGATTCAAGTACGATCACCACTTGGTAGGCGAAGCTACCTGGTTATCGTTTCAGCCTTATGTATAAAATAAGCAGACAAAGTGCCACCGCGATGAAGAAACAGGTGATTCCAAACCGCCGTACCGATTTACGTCCGGCCGCGGGGAGGAAAGATCGGCGGCTATCCCGCGATAGCAGGTAGGTGCACACATACCCACTCCCGAACAAGCCGATGACGAGGAGCCAAACCAGTTTCATCGAAGTATGATCCACTGTTGCATTTACGGCGCTAAAAATAGGTAAAAAGGTTAAGAAAATGAGTGGGAAGTAGATTCTACCGGGTATGGCAAGCTCGCAATTATTTTTATATCTATCGGTTGTAATTTTCGTGCTCCGGCATTTTTTTCCAAAATAATTGTAATTTAGGGAATCGGTAGTACCTGGATGCCTATGAATACTTATTCAAAATACGTGATGCCGTTTTGGTTGATGGCTTATCTGCTCAGCACTTCCGTTGCTTTGGCCCAAGCGGATGAAGCCGAGCGTTTGAAGCGAAGCCTCGGCCAGATTACAGATAGTACCGCCTACGTAGACGCATTAAACCGGTTAGCCCTGATTTCATACGAGCAAAGTGCGGATACAACCTTCCATTATGCCGTCCGCGCGCGCCAGATTGCCGATCGCCTCCACTATCAAAAGGGGAGGGCGGATGCGCTCAATAACCTCGGGGTGGTATATGATATCAAGGGAAACCCACAGTTGGCACTGAAATATTACAACGACGCCCATATGGTCTATACCCGGATTTCCGATACGGTAAACGTGGTACAAACCCTCATGAACATCGGCGGTGTATACCGACAGCTCGGACGGAATGACCGCTCCATCGAATATGTAGAGTCGGCGCTCGATTTAGGCTATGGGCTCTCGCAGGATTCGATCCTTTCGCTGGTTATCTACAATTATCTGCTTCTTTTCCCCGAACGCACCGGGCAAGCCGAAGCGGACCGTTACATGCGCGATGCCAGGGAGATAGCCTCCCGTTATAATGATATACGCACCCTTATTGCGCTTGATCACCTCACGGCACAAGCATTGATTGACAAGGGAGAGCGCGAATCGGGGCTCGCCGTGTGGGACGGTGTGATAAACCAGGCCATAGAAAAGCGGCTTTATTACGTAAGTATGGATATGCTGGTTGGAATCGGTGATCTTGTGGCAACCGATGATCCCGCACGTGCCGCAGCCTACTACAGCCGCGGGCTGGATATTGCCGATAGCCTCGACTACCTTTTCTATAGCAAGGTGATGGCCCGCAAGCTGTACGACCTGTATACAACGATTAACGAACCTGCCGAGGCAAGCCATTACAGCCGGTTGCTGGTAGGGCTATATGACAAGCAGGAACTATTGGATAATACCGCAAACATCGATTACGTCGACTATGCTATCAAAGAACAGCAACTGGAGCGATTGGAGGAAAAATCCCGCAGCCAGACCTTTTTCCTGTTGCTCGCCCTATTGGGGTGTGTGTTGGCTGTGGGGATCATATTGGCTATCCGCCAAACGCTTCGCGTGAGCCGGCGGCTGAATGCGCGGATCGTGGCGCAGAACCTGCACTTGCAGAAAACGTTGGATGCGTTGGAACAGAGCCAAGCTGAGAACAGCCGCATCATGGATGTGGTGGCGCACGACTTGCGGAACCCCATCGGTGCAATCAGCTCCGCGGCATCCATGCTTCTGGAAATGGGTGGCGGTATGGAGCACGAGCGGAAAATGCTCGAACTGATCCGCAAGTCCGCAACGGATTCCCTCGGACTCGTAACCGGCCTGCTCGAAGTAAACAAGCAGGCGGCCGATATGCCGAAAGAATCGGTGGACCTCGACGAACTCCTCCGCTATTGCGTGGACCTTATGCAAAGCAAGGCCGTGGCAAAGCAACAAGACATTGCGCTACGAAGTAGGTCCGTAACCATCATTGCCAACCGCGAGAAGCTGTGGCGGGTAGTCAGCAACCTCATTGCCAACGCCATCAAGTTTAGTCCGCCGGGTGGGCAAATCGACGTGCTGCTCCGCGTGAATCCGAACGGCGTGCGGATATCGGTGAAAGACCGGGGTATAGGCATACCCGAACACCTCCGTGCCAAGGTTTTTGATATGTTTACCGAAGCGAAGCGGCCCGGCACCGACGGCGAACAGCCGTTCGGTTTGGGGTTGGCGATTTCCAAGCACATCGTGGAAGCACACGGGGGCCGTATCTGGTTTGAAAGCAATGCAGACAACGAACCGGGTACCACGTTCTTTTTGGAATTGCCCCATTGACCCGAAGCCATCGGTTGAAATGCAACGGAAATGAAACCGTCATGGTTTTCGAGAATCACACACGGGAATGATAAAACGATGACAGCTTCATCGTCCTTGGAGAAAAAATAGACAGATGAAAAAATATGTTTAAAGAAGCAGAAAAAACCTTACCTTTGTCCCTCGTGAAATTTAGCGTACACTGCTATCAGACGAAATCTCCAAAACCCGGAAACCTTTCCGATGTATGTCGCATTTCTGATTGTATTTGGCCCGTAGAGGGCTTTTTTTATGGCTGTGGGCTAGATGACTAACGGACACTACAACACTATTAATAACGACGAATGACGAATTACAGCAAGCTACCGGCCATCTTGTTACTGGAAGACGGAACTGTTTACCATGGCAAGGCAGCCGGAAAGATCGGCACCACCACGGGCGAAATCTGTTTCAATACCGGCACCACAGGCTATCAGGAGATTTTTACGGATCCTTCCTATTATGGGCAGATCATGGTGACGACCAACGCCCATATCGGCAATTACGGGATTGCCAATGATGAGTCTGAATCCCACCAGATCCAGATTGCCGGCTTGGTATGCAAAAACTACAGCGTGAACTACAGCCGCAACCAGGCGGATTCGTCCATCCAAACGTATTTCGAAGACGGAAACCTCGTTGGCATCTCCGATATCGACACGCGGTCACTTGTACGCCACATCCGCAACAAGGGTGCGATGAATGCCATCATCTCCTCGGAGGTATTGGACGTGGAAGAATTGAAAAGGAAACTGGATGGGGTTCCTTCCATGGCGGGTTTGGAGCTGTCGTCGGTAGTAACCACCGAAACCCCGTACTATTATGGCAATGAAGAAGCACCCTTGCGTTTGGCGGTGCTCGATCTGGGCATAAAGCGCAATATCCTGCGCAACTTTGATGCGCGCAAGGTATACGCCAAGGTATTCCCGGCAAAAACACCTTTCGCGGAGATGGAGGCGTGGGGGGCCGATGGGTACTTCGTCTCTAACGGGCCGGGAGATCCGGCAGCGATGGATTATGCCGTGCAGACGATGAAAGCTATCCTGGCTTCAGACAAACCGTTGTTCGGCATCTGCTTGGGCCACCAGTTGCTGGCACTGGCCAACGGCATACGCACCACCAAAATGTTCAACGGGCACCGCGGTATCAACCACCCGGTAAAGAACATCATCGAAAACCGGTGTGAAATCACCAGCCAGAACCATGGGTTCGGCGTTGTAGCCGAAGACATCGAAAAATCCGACAAGGTAGAAATCACCCATGTAAATCTCAATGACCATTCCATCGAAGGCATACGCGTAAAAGGCAAGAACGCATTTTCGGTACAATACCACCCCGAGTCTTCGCCGGGTCCGCACGACTCGCGTTACCTGTTTGATGAGTTCGTGCGGTTGATGGAGAATGGAAAGCCCGTATCAGCGAGCTAACGTTTGGCAGGTAAGGTAGAAAAAGCTATATTTGCCATGGAAAGCCCATTGGTGTAATGATTACACTAAGAGTGGCGCGGTAAGGATTTAAGTAAGAATACTAACGATTGAATACTAAAGATTAAAATACATGAGCTTAATCATCGACGTACATGCGCGGCAGATATTGGATTCGCGCGGTAACCCCACCATCGAGGTGGACGTAACCACTGAAAACGGTTTTGTAGGCCGTGCAGCCGTTCCTTCCGGTGCCTCCACAGGCGTGCACGAGGCCGTGGAATTGCGGGATGGCGACAAGGCCACCTACCTGGGCAAAGGCGTGCTGAAAGCTGTCGAAAATGTAAATACTAAAATCGCGGACGCGCTGCAGGGCATTGATGTGTTTGAGCAGAACGCCATCGACAAAGTGATGATCGACCTCGACGGCACGGAAAACAAAGGCAACTTGGGGGCCAATGCCATCCTTGGTGTTTCGTTGGCGGTAGCCAAGGCGGCGGCGCAAGAAAGCCGTCAGCCCCTATACCGTTACATCGGCGGGGTCAATGCCAATACCTTGCCTATCCCGATGATGAATATCATCAACGGTGGTTCGCATTCGGATGCGCCTATTGCTTTCCAGGAGTTTATGATTATGCCTGCCGGTGCTCCGTCGTTTTCGGAGGCGCTGCGGTGGGGCACGGAAGTGTTCCATAACCTCAAGAAAATCCTGCACGACAGGGGGCTTTCCACCGCCGTAGGGGATGAAGGTGGTTTTGCACCTACTTTCGAAGGTACGGAAGATGCTATTGAAACGGTTTTGAAAGCCATCGAAACGGCCGGCTACACGCCGGGTAGCGACATTTACCTGGCACTCGATTGTGCGTCGTCCGAATTTTATAAGGACGGTAAATACGATTATACCAAATTTGAAGGCGATAAGGGCGCGGTACGCAGTAGCGAAGAGCAAGCAGCTTACTTGGCCGAACTTACGGGCAAATATCCCATCATTTCCATCGAAGACGGTATGGCGGAAGACGATTGGGCGGGTTGGAAGTTGCTGACGGATAAGATAGGTGCCACGGTACAGCTGGTAGGTGACGATTTATTCGTTACGAATACGAAGCGCCTGCAGCAAGGCATCGACACCCATACGGCAAATTCCATCTTGGTGAAGGTTAATCAAATCGGATCGCTGACCGAAACCATCAACGCGGTGTCATTGGCCCAAACGAGCGGTTACACCTCGGTGATGAGCCACCGAAGTGGCGAGACAGAAGACTATACCATCGCTGACTTGGCCGTGGCCCTCAATTGCGGGCAAATCAAGACCGGCTCTGCATCGCGTTCCGATCGGATCGCCAAATACAATCAATTACTCCGCATCGAGGAGGAGTTGGGCAGCAACGCGCGGTTCTTGGGAAAGAACTTTAAGTTCGCGAAGTAATCATACCATATATCAATGATCGTAAAGGGAGGCCGCGGATGGGTCTCCCTTTTCTGTTTGCGCAGCATGCCAAACCAATTGACAAATTGCTTGCATATAAAAAAAAATACCTAAGTTTGTGTGCATGGAACGTTTCCTGAGCGCTGTACGCAACAAATACCTGATCGCAGTCGTGGCATTCTCGGTATGGATGCTGTTTTTCGACCGGCATGACGTAGCTACCCAATACGATTATTATAGCCAACTGAAAGGCCTTCAGGCGGAACGAGCGTTTTACACCACGGAGATAGAACGGATAACCAAAGCCATACACGACCTAAATACCAACCCCCAGGAACAGCAACGCGTAGCCCGCGAGCGCTACCAGATGAAGAAAGACAACGAAGATGTTTTCGTGATTGTAGAGGAAGTCGTAAGTCAATAGTCGTAAGTCATAAGTCAATAGCCGTAAGTCATTAGTCGACTAATGACCTACGACTAAAGAAGACCTACGCCTTAAAACTTATACGTAATCCCTGCCCCGAATACCTGCCGTACCTGCAGGGTGGGACGTTCCGAACCTGGAACGAACGCGCCGTTTTCCTGGCGTGGGATGAGCGTGTTGTCGTCATAGATGAGCTGCAGACCGCCGTTTACGGAGATATAATCGTTTACCTTCATAAACAGGTTAAGCGTATAGTCCACATCCACGTTCTGCGGATCTTCCAGGTAGTTCGAGTACAGTTTGAGGATGTTTTCCACACTGATGTTTTCCATCAGGTTGGCTTTGTAGTACGCATCGAACGAAGCACCGAACTCAAACCGGGATGTCGATCCGGGGTCGACCCCGAAAGCCCCCTGTGCCGAAAGGTCGTCATGCGTTACGAAAATGAAACGGGCTGCCGCAGGAGAGAGGTTGAACCGGAAGTTGTCGGATTTCTTGTAGGCGAAACCGGGGCCGAAGCTGAGGTATGCCGGTGCGAAGGCAGTCGAAATCAGCGTACTGTTATTGTCGGCATCGTATTGGAAGCCATCGGCAAATTGCGTGTTGAAGTTCAGGTAGAAGGTATACAGCCAATGTTCGGTCGCTTCATAGCCAAGCAGGCTGTTCAGCACGAACCGGTCGTCGTTCTTGCGCCAGCCGATTGATTTCTGCTTGGTAAGGCCGTAGGCGGCGATGACTTTGTTGTCCCAACTCCACTTGTCTTTCTTGTAGTTGAAGTCGTAATTGAAAATCAAGTTGGCCGCGAACGAGTTGATACCGCCGGCGGCCCAGTTGGAAAAGGAGCTCTGGTTGAGCAGCAGCGTGTTTTCGCCTGACACCCGCCAGCTGGTGTCTGCGGAAGTTTCTTGGGCCCGGGCATACCAAACCATAGCCAGCGCTATGCAAAGCAAGGATAGTGTTTTTTTCATGATTGTGATAAGATATGTTTAAAATTGCCTACAGAAAAACAAAAGGGATGCCAAAATTGCCTAAGTTTGCTACATGCGTATAACCCTGTTGTGTGTGGGCAAAACAGACGATGGCCAGCTAGCTACGGTTGTTGATAAATTCCAGCAGCGGCTGAAACACTACATACCGTTCAGTATGGTTAGCATTCCCGATGTGAAGAACACAAAGCACCTGCGTGCAGACCAGCAACGAGCCAAGGAAGGGGTAGCCATACTCAAATACTTGTCGCCCGGCGATCACGTGGTATTACTGGACGAACGGGGGAAGGAATACCGTTCGGTCGACTTTGCCACGTACCTCAATAAGCTGATGGTGGGCAGTGTGCAGCATGTGGTGTTTGTGGTCGGTGGACCCTATGGTTTTGATGAAGCGATCTATGAACGCTCCAATAGCCGGATTTCACTTTCGAGAATGACCTTTTCGCATCAAATGGTGCGGCTGTTTTTTGTGGAGCAGCTCTACCGGGCTTTCACCATCCTGAAAGGGGAACCGTATCATCATGAGTGAGCCGTGGTTTGTGGCCAATGCGTATGGAATTGAGGGTGTTTCCGCATCCAAACAAATAGGAAGAAACAATTGTTAACTAATCAGCTCATGAATATACCCAAACGGAAATATCACTACAAAGGTGCCGATACCACCCGTGAAAGCCGCGTCTTCTGGATTATGGTCATCATCGGTTTAGCAATCGTAGCCGCTATTATTTTCTGGCTCTAAGCCTTTATTTCATCCCCCGCTTGTCTCTTTTATGCCTGGGTTTGGCTACGGAAGTTTTTTTAAATTAAATTGTTTAGATTTAATTTAAATAAAATACTTTTGCCGCACACAAGTCAAAACAAATGAATCGGAAATTTTATTATACACTCCTGCTGCTTTTTGCTGCGGTGTCTACCTATGCGCAGACCGGAACCATCCAAGGCTCGATAACCACGTTTGACGGCAGTGCGGCCGAATCGGTGAATGTCAGGATAAAAGGTACCAACCGGGGTGCTACCGTAGATCGCATGGGGAATTACCAAATCAACAATGTTCCGGCTGGCAGGGTAACCGTCATGGCCTCGTTTATCGGCCTCGAAACCCAGGAACGCCACGTAACCGTGGTGGGCGGTGAGGCCGTCGCTGTAAACTTCGTGTTAGCCGAGAGTGCTGCGCAACTACGCGAGGTGATCGTGTCGTCGCAGCGGCCCGCCAATAAGCCAACAAATGTGGCAAAGATTCCGCTGAAAAACCTTGAGAACCCACAGGTATACAATACGGTATCCGCGGAGCTGATGAAACAGCAGGTGATCACGGCCTACGATGATGCGCTGCGTAATGTGCCCGGCATCACCCGCACTTGGGAGGCCACCGGGAGGGCAGGGGATGGTGCTGCTTATTTCGCGCTGCGTGGCTTCGATGCGCAACCGGCATTGACCAATGGCTTGCCGGGCTTGACCAGCGGTAACCTCGACCCCGCAAACATTGAGGAAATCCAGGTGATGAAAGGCCCTTCGGGAACGTTGTTCGGCGGCAGCTTTTACAGCTATGGCGGACTGATTAATACGATTACGAAAAAACCCTACGACGGGTTTGGTGGCGAGGTGGCCTATAGCTTGGGTAGCTATGGCTTGAACCGCATCACGGCAGACGTAAACACCCCCCTCAGCACGTCGGAAAAAATTGCGCTGCGGGTGAATGCGGCCTACCACTCCGAAGGGAGCTTCCAGGATGCCGGGTTCAAGAAATCGTTCTTCATCGCACCGACGTTGGCCTATGATGTGAATGACAGGCTTTCCTTCCAGGTGATGGCCGAAATACTCGAAGAGGAACGTGCCGTGGCACCCGTATTCTTCCATTCCGATCGGTTCAGTCCGCTGGACTTCACGACCCTCGGGGAACTTAATCTCAATCCGTCCTTGTCGTTTACAAGCAATGACATCACCATCAAAACCCCCAAATATAACCTGCAGGGCCAAATGGTGTATAAATTGTCTGACCAGTGGACATCGCAGACCGTCGTCTCCCGCGGCACGGTGAAATCGGACGGTTACTATACCTATATATGGGACGACGTAGCCGGTGACAACGATTTCAGCCAATATTTCCATAAGGAAATGCAAACAACCCATACCACGAATATCCAGCAAAATTTCAATGGCGATTTTCAGATCGGCAAGCTGCGCAACCGCTTGGTGGCCGGCCTTGACTATTACCGCCGTGACATCGTAGACAATGGATCGGGGTGGGGATGGGCGCGTAACGTGACGCCTCAGGGCGATGTGAACTACATCGATCCCTATACCGGTGAGGAGCAAGCGCCGGTATATATGACACGGGCATCGGTAGAGAACCTGTTGGGCGGACTGGAAGGAACCCTGAGCAATATAGCCAATAGCGCCTACGGAGCATATTTCTCCAACGTGCTCAATGTCACGCGGGGTATCATGGCGATGGTAAGCCTGCGCGCCGATTATTTCGACTCCCTTGGCGAAAAAAACACGACGGAAGACGACTTCGGCCAATTTGCGCTATCACCGAAGTTCGGCTTGGTGTACCAACCCGTATTAGATAAGGTGTCTATTTTCGCCAGCTACATGAATGCCTTTGTAAACGTAGCGCCGCAGCAGGTGTTTGACCAAGATGGCAATTTCGTGCGGGTGCATTCCTTTAGGCCGGAACAGGCCAACCAATGGGAATACGGTGTGAAGACCAATTTGTTTTCCGATAAGTTGTACGCTACGTTATCGCTGTATGATATCAAGGTATCCGACAGGGTATACCCCGATCCAACCAATCCTTACAACTCCGTTCAGGGCGGAAAAGTGGGTAGCAAAGGGGTGGAGTTTGACCTCAGTGCACATCCGGTCGCGGGCCTGAGCCTGATTGCGGGTTACAGTTACAATGAGACGAAGGTAATCGAAGGCAACGACGACGACTTTTATTCCGAGCCGGGAAGAAGCCCCGGTGGACAGGGTCCACAGAACCTGGCCAATTTATGGGCTACCTACCGGTTCCAGAACGGTACGCTTAAAAATTACGGCATTGGCATAGGCGGCAATTATGCTAGCCAATACAAGGTGATCGATAACAGCCAGACAGGTGATTTCTACTTGCCTGCCTATACCTTGCTGAATGCCAGTATGTTTTATAACGGAGACCGCGTACGGGTGACATTCAACGTGAACAATATCGCTGACGAGGAATACTATATTGGCTACTGGTCGGTAAACCCGCAGAAAGGCCGTAATGTCGCTGCCAGCGTAGCTTATAAATTTTAATACCTTCGATAGAATTGTTTATCTTCGGCCAGCATGAAGGCGCAGACGATTAGGAATTGGTTTAATATACATAAGTGGACCAGCTTGGTCTCTACGGTATTCCTGTTGATGCTGTGTATTACCGGGCTCCCGTTAATCTTTTACGAGGAAATCGACCACTGGATGCACGGCGAATTGGAAGCATCGGCATCGGGGGCCTCCTTGCTTTCGAAAGACGTGGTCTTACAAGGAGCAATGAACGAAATTCCAGGGAAGGAAGTGAAATATATCTTCTGGGACCCGGACCACCACCCGGGCCAGATGTTCGTGACGTTGGCTGATTCTGCGGAAGCACCCATTGAAGCGGACCACTACCTCACGATGGACGAACATACCGCGGCCGTGCTGGATGCGCCGCCCAATGAACTGGATTTCATGCTGGTGATGTATTACCTGCACGTGGAAATGCTGGCCGGGATACCGGGCAAGTTATTTCTGGGGCTGATGGGTGCATTGTTTATCGTCGCCATCATATCGGGTGTGGTACTGTATGGTCCCATCATGAAGCGCTTTGATTTCGGCATGATCCGCACCGAGAAATCGGCACGGCTGCGTTGGCTGGATTTGCATAACCTGCTCGGCATTGTTACGTTGGTGTGGGCATCGGTAGTGGGTATTTCCGGTGTGATTAATACCCTAGCTGACCCTGCTCTTGAAAGCTGGCGATCGGGGCAATTGGCCGAGTTGGTGTCGGCATACAGCAATAAGCCCAAGGTGGAGGGTAAGTTGAGTTCATTGCAAGCGGCGCTCGATACCGCGCAGGCGGCGGCACCCGAAATGGAGGTCTCGTTTGTTGCCTATCCGGGAACGCTCTATTCCAGTGCCCACCACTATGCGGTATATATGATCGGCACCACTCCGCTTACGTCTAGGATCATCAAGCCTGCACTCATTGATGCCAAAACAGGCGAACTGACGGCCATGCAAGATATGCCTTGGTACCTCAAAACGATTTTCATTTCCCAGCCCTTCCATTTCGGCGATTATGGCGGCATGCCCATGAAGGTCATGTGGGCCCTTTTTGACCTCTTAACGATCGTCGTCCTGGTATCTGGCCTATATCTTTGGTTTGCCCGGCGCAAGGCAAAAGCGGCCCAATTGAAGAGAATGGTCAAGAATATCGAATCACTCACCCTTTCTACCGTTGAAGAAGATGCCCGTTAACGACAAGGCTTGGGTAAGACTCTGGGGAATGCCTATCTTGATGGGTTTGATTACGCTCGTGGGGCTATTGTTGGCGATTATGGGTACCGGCTTGTGGTTGCATGTGCTTTCGTGGATTGCCTTGGCTATACCGTTGTTCGCCATGGCCAGGTATGGGGCCCGCTTTTTCAAGAAAGGGTAATCAGCCTGCCCATATCAAGGCGATATGGGCAGGTTTGGCTGAAAGAGTTATTCGTCGGTTACCGTTTTCCCTCCTGAGGGCTCCGGATCCACCGGTTCGGGTCGCTCCTCGTTGAAAAGCGGCAATCCCTTGATGATGCCATACCACGTGATGATCTTTTTGATATCTGAGCTGTACACGCGGCTTTCGTCATGGCCGGGTGCCACCTCCCTGAAAAATTCGCGCAGCGTTTTGCCGTCAGACTTGCTGTCGGGCACATTGCCCGTTGCCTTCACGCGCTCCAGGATATCCGGCAGTTTCAGGTCTTCCTCCTCGCCATAGACGGTGATGTCTTCCAGTGTAGCCAGCTTGGTGGTGGCGATGTTGACCACCGATTTTATCTTCTGTGCGTCGAGGGTTTCCAGGATAAACCCGCTTTTGTTCTGGCCGATCAGCTTAAACAGCCCCGGTTTGCCAGTTACCGATACCAGTGCTTTTAAGTTCATGACGTGGTGTCCTCCTCAATGATGTCAATTCCCAAGATTTTGTCCCCTTGGCGGATGTCGTCGATCACATCTACATTTTCAACCACTTTGCCAAAGCAGGTATGGTTCCTGTCGAGGTGCGCCGTATTATTGCGGCTGTGGCAGATGAAAAACTGGGATCCACCCGTATCGCGGCCGCGATGTGCCATGGAAAGTACGCCCCTGTCGTGATATTGGTTGTCGCCATCCAACTCGCATTTGATGGAATATCCCGGTCCGCCGGCACCTGTACCCGTGGGGTCACCGCCCTGTATGACGAAATCGGGGATAACGCGGTGGAACGTTACGCCGTCGTAATAGCCCGACTTAGCCAGCTTCAGGAAGTTGGCAACGGTGCCCGGGGCATCCGCATCGTAAAACTGGACGGTGAGGTCGCCTTTTTCGGTCTTGATAATTGCTTTACTCATCTCTTTAAATTTGGACCGCAAACTTAGGAAAGCAAGCCAATAAAAGCAAGCGGACCCGATTTATTTGTCAAACTGCCGGCGGTTGCGTATATTTGGGTGTCGATGCGGTAACCTTACTATATACCTATGGATAACCTATCACGTGTAACCATCAAAGCATGGGCGGAAGCGGACCGCCCGAGGGAAAAACTGCTCGCGCGGGGCCGGCGGTCACTGTCGGATGCCGAGTTGCTGGCTATCCTTATCGGTAGCGGCTCGCGCGATGAGTCCGCGGTAGAACTCTGTAGGCGTATCCTCTACGATCAGGCAAATGATCTCAACGAACTGTCGCGGCTGTCGGTGGCAGAACTGTGCCGTTACAAGGGCATCGGCGAAGCCAAGGCCATCAGTATCGTCGCCGCGCTCGAACTTGGGAGGCGCCGTAAAGTGCAAAAGGAGGAAGAACGCCCGGTGCTCAATAGCAGCACGCGGGTTTACGATTACCTGGAGCATGTGTACCGTGATTTACCTTATGAAGAATTTTGGGTGCTCTACCTTGCCGGTGGATGCAAGCTCATTGCCAAGCAGTTGATTGGCAAGGGCGGCAATGACTTCACGCCCGTGGATATCAAGCAGGTATTGCGCTTTGCGCTGGAGTACCGCGCAACGGGCATCGTACTTACCCATAACCACCCCTCCGGTACGCTCAAGCCCAGTACAACGGATGTGCAGCTGACCAAGAAATTAGCCGAAGCGGCTATGCTGCTCGACCTATCCATCAATGACCACCTGATTTTCACCGATGCCGGTTACTACAGCTTCCGCGATGAGGGCTTGTTGTAACAAGAAAAAAAATCTAAGTTTGCACAAATTCCGAAATCAGGATGAACATATCATATACTTGGCTTAAAGATTTTATACAAACCGACCGCACACCGACGGAACTTTCGGCAATTCTTACGGACATCGGACTGGAAGTGGAATCGCTCGGTGTGGTGCAGCGCATACCCGGTGGCCTCGAGGGGCTGCTGATCGGTGAAGTGAAAACCTGTGGCCAGCACCCCAACGCCGACCGATTGAAAGTAACCACCGTAGACATCGGGGCGGACGAACTGTTACCTATCGTTTGCGGTGCCCCCAATGTGGCGGCCGGCCAACGGGTAGTGGTGGCCCCCGTGGGTACGACCGTGTATCCCACCAGTGGCGAACCATTCAAAATCAACAAATCCAAAATCCGTGGCGAAGTTTCTGAAGGCATGATCTGTGCGGAAGACGAAATTGGCTTGGGCACTGGGCATGATGGCATCATGGTGCTCGATGAAGGTGCGCCCGTGGGTATGCCCGCCAAAACCTATTTCGGATTGCAAGATGACCATGTTTTCGAGATAGGGCTCACCCCAAACCGCGCGGATGCGGCCTCGCACTTGGGCGTTGCGCGCGATGTAGCGGCCTTTATGCGCTGCGGGTACCGCATGCCGGATGTATCGGCATTTGCCCCGGCGGGGTCGCAACCGCTGCCTGTAGCCGTAGAAGACACCGCGGCATGCCCCCGGTACACATCGGTAACGATCAATGGCGTACACGTAAAGGAGTCGCCGCAATGGCTCCAGGATCGACTGAAGGCAATCGGCGTGCGCCCTATCAACAACGTGGTAGACGTGACCAACTACGTGCTCCATGAATTGGGGCAGCCATTGCACGCATTCGATGCCGACCAGCTGGCGGGCAACCAGGTGATCGTCCGGCAGGCCAAGCCCGATGAGCCTTTCGTTACGCTCGACGGTATAGCGCGCAAGTTACACGCAGAGGACCTGGTGATCTGTGATGCGGAGAAGCCGTTGTGTATCGCTGGTGTATTCGGTGGCATCCATTCTGGCGTAACGGAGAGCACGACCCGCGTATTCTTGGAGAGTGCCTGCTTTAATCCGGTATCGGTACGCAAAACGTCTAAGCGCCATGGCCTCAAAACCGATGCTTCATTCCGTTTCGAACGGGGCACCGATCCCGATATAACGGTATTGGCACTCGAAAGAGCGGCCCTGTTACTTACGGAGCTGGCAGGTGGGCAGGTCGCTACCGCTGTATCGGATATATACCCCGATCCGATTCGGCCCTTTACCTTTGATGTAAGGTGTGCGGAAGTGCGGCGGCTTATCGGGAAAGCCATCCCCGATGGGGAGATAAAGGCCATCATCGACGCCCTGGGTATCACGTTGCTGGCCGAGGCTAACGGCGTGCTCACGGTACAGGTGCCACCCTATAAAGTAGACGTAACCCGCGAAGTGGACATCATTGAAGAGGTACTCCGTATCTATGGGTATAACAACATCGAAATCGATAGGCAGATCAGGGCGTCCCTCAATACATCGCCCAAACCCGATAAGGAAGTGGTGCAAAACCAGGTTGCCGATTTGCTGATTGGCAATGGCTTCCGCGAGATTTTGTCTAATTCGTTGACGAAGCTGGACTATGCGGATGATCCCGCACACGCAGTACGGATATTGAATCCGCTAAGTTCTGATTTGGATACCATGCGGCAAAACCTGCTGTTTTCCGTGCTGGAAGCCATTGCTTACAACCAGAAGCGCAGGCATGCGGATTTGAAGTTTTTCGAATTCGGCAACACTTACCGGCTGGATGGCGAGGGATACATCGAGCGGCAGCACCTCGCCCTTGCAGTAACTGGCAGCCGTTTGGCGCAGCAATGGAACCATGCTGGCAAGGCCGTATCTTTCTACGATGTCAAGGCCGCCGTGGATGCTTTGTTGCGGCGATTGCAGATTTCGGGTTGGCAGGAGTCCGATGCCCCGGCATCGCATTACGCTTATGGGGTAAGTTATGAGCGGGGTGGAAAAGCATTGGTTTCGTTCGGTTCCGTAACACGGTCGGCACTGGATAAGGCCGATGTGGCCGGCGAGGTGTTTTACGCGGATTTCGACTGGGGGGGCATCCTTAAAGCTATCCGTAAGAACAAGATTACGTACCGCGAAGTGGCCAAGTACCCGGCGGTGCGGCGTGACCTTTCACTCTTGATCGATGCCGATGTGACCTTCGGCATGCTCAAGCAGATTGCCGAGCGCACCGAGCGTAAGCTGTTGAAGGACATTTCCGTGTTTGACGTTTACAAAGGGGATAAATTGCCCACGGGAAAGAAATCGTACGCCTTGCATTTTGTGCTGCAAGACGAGGAGAAAACCCTTAACGACAAACAAATTGATGCGATTGTTAAAAAATTAATTGCTAATTTTGAAAAAGAAGCCGGAGCGGAGGTGAGAAGTTGAAACGGGGTTTTAGATTGAAACGTTTGGATTGCGCCTACAGCAAATGGAACGAAGTGACATCCCGAAAGCGTAGTGCATCGGGAGAGCAAAAAAGCAAATAGCAAAAAGCAACAATGTCCTCATTAGCGAAACAACTGACCGGTGTGGTGGCGAATACGCGTAAATTGTTGGATTTATGCGGGTCTTTGCAGGCGGAGAATGATATGCTGAAGCTGGAGGTGCAGTCGTTGAAAGTGGCGGTTGATACGAGCATCGACAAGAATAAGCAGTTAGAAGAAAAAGTGAAAGCGCTTACGGTAGCCCGTTCGTTGGATGAGGTTGAAGTAGGTGAGGCGGGGATAAATGAAAAAATACTTGACACAAAACAAAAAATTAACGATTTTGTGCGAGAAATAGATAAGTGTATCGAGTTGCTCAAGTAGTGGGCAGTGCGTGAGAAATGGTGAATTAGCTCAAACATGGGAGAGATTTCCATAAAAATAAACATCGCGGACCGGATTTACCCATTGCGGGTAGACATGGCAGAGGAGGAGGTTATCCGGCGAGCGGCTAAATTGATAAACGACAGGATTAAAGAATTTCAGGAAAACTACGCCGTAAGGGATAAGCAGGATTTATTATCGATGAGTGTACTTCATTACGCCACCGGGATGCTGAAAGCGGAACGGAAAACAAGTGCGGATGACGCGGGGATTGCAAAGGCGGTAGACGAGTTGGACGGTATGTTGACTGAATTTTTTAACAAATAACGTTCTTATTGATAGGATAGAGCTTTAAACAACGAATTAACCGCAGTTAAATTCGGGTTTCACTATTTTAAACTTAACGCTTCAATATCACAAGGCGTAAATGAGATGTAGGCCATTTTGCGATAGCCATCTGGTCAGGATCAATACGCTAAACCTGTGTAGATGAAGTTTATGATACATGAGACCCGATTCATTTAATTGCGGTTTTTTTTTACTTTTTTTTCTGCGCTTTGCATTTCGCTCTTTGCGATTTGCATGCAGCAAACAAGCAAACAGCAAAACAGCAAATAACAAACAAGCAAATAGCAAAAAACAAACAAAACATGGATATCATATACATTATCATAGCATTTGCAGTGGGGGTGGTCATCGGCCGCTTTGCGCTGCGGGTTTTATTTAAGCGGCAAGAGGTGGCGGCCCAAAACAAGGCCAAGAAGATACTTAAGGAAGCGGAGCAGGCAGGCGAACACCTGAAGAAGCAGCGCCAGCTGGAGGCGAAGGAGAAATTCCTGCAACTGAAAGCGGAGCACGAGAAGGAAACCAACCAGAAGAACAATAACCTTAATCAACGCGAAAACAGCATCCGGCAGAAAGAGCAGTCGCTCAACCAGAAGCTGGAAACCCTGAATCGTGAGAAGCAAGAGGTCGAGAACCAGCGCAAAAACCTGGAGCGGCTTACGGAGATCAGCGAAAAGAAGCAAAAGGAGGTGGAGCAGCTCAAAGCGCAGCACATCAAACAACTGGAAACCATTGCTGGCCTTTCGGCCGAAGAAGCCAGTGCGCAGCTGATCGAAAACCTCAAGGAGGAGGCCCGTTCCAAGGCAATCATCCAGATCAAGGACATCGTGGATGAGGCGAAGCTTACCGCCACCAAGGAAGCCAAGAAAGTGGTCATCCAAACGATACAACGCACCGCTACCGAAAGCGCCATCGAAAACACGGTGTCTATCTTCAATATTGAAAACGACGAAATCAAGGGGCGTATCATTGGCCGTGAGGGACGCAATATCCGGGCGCTGGAAGCTGCCACGGGTGTGGAGATCATCGTTGACGACACCCCTGAGGCCATCATCCTCTCGGGGTTTGATCCCGTACGCAGGGAGATTGCGCGGCTGGCGTTGCACCGGTTGGTAACGGACGGGCGTATACACCCTGCACGTATCGAAGAGGTGGTAGCGAAGACCAAGAAGCAGATCGAAGATGAAATTGTGGAAATTGGTGAGCGGACGGTGATCGATCTGGGCATCCACGGGCTTCACCCCGAATTGATACGGATGGTGGGACGGATGCGTTACCGCTCATCCTACGGGCAGAACCTGCTCCAACACTCGCGCGAAGTGGCCAACTTCGCGGCGACAATGGCATCTGAGCTTGGGCTGAATGTGAAACTGGCCAAGCGTGCCGGATTACTGCATGATATCGGCAAGGTGCCGGATGACAACCCGGAGTTGCCGCACGCCATCCTGGGCATGCAACTGGCAGAGAAATACAAGGAACACCCCGAAGTGTGCAATGCCATCGGTGCCCACCACGACGAGATCGAAATGACATCGTTGATATCGCCGATCGTGCAGGCCTGTGACGCCATTTCCGGCGCCCGCCCCGGCGCCCGGCGGGAAGTCGTGGAAAACTACATCAAGCGGCTGAAGGAGCTGGAAGAATTGGCGTTGTCTTATCCGGGTGTGGAAAAAACCTTTGCCATCCAGGCAGGGCGCGAATTGCGGGTGGTAGTTGAAAGCGAACGGGTATCCGATCAGGAAGCCGAATTGTTGGCAGCGGATATATCCACCCGTATCCAGACGGAAATGACCTACCCCGGGCAGATCAAAGTAACGGTCATCCGTGAAACACGGTCGGTTTCTTATGCGAAATAAATAGTCGTATGTCATTAGTCGTAAGTCACTAATTGTGAGTCGTAAGTCAGGAGTCAAAACACAGAAATCGATACCGGAGGTGCCGAAACGGCCGGTGGACGTCTGTTTCGAAACATTCAACCGCCAATACCGGCATCCGGTGAACCAGATCGTCCAGTGGATAGCACTTCCTGTTTTCGCATTTTCGATATTGGGCTTGGTATGGATGGTGCCTTTTCCGGAGGTTGCTTTCCTGAAGAAATACGGCTATGATACCTTTATCAACTGGGGGTCGTTTTTCATTGCGGGGATGGTTTATTACTACCTCCGTTTAGCACCTACCTTGTCGTATGCGATGCTGCTCACCACCGGGATATACAGTTTTTTGATTGTCCGGTTAGAATATGTAGAGCAAGCTGGTGGACCCCCGGTTTGGTCGGTATGCGCTTGTTTATTGATGGCGTCGTTGCTGGCGCTTTACATCGGTAAAAACATGGAAAAGGTAGCCGTTCCGTTCCGTAGCTTCCTCAAGTTACTGTTGCTAGGACCTATCTGGCTTTGGCATTTCATCTTTAAAAAGTTGAATCTGCCGTATTGACCGCTACGGTCGTTTAACCGTACCGCTTTGACAGCGCTCCCAATCCAGCTGTATAGCCGTATGCGGCAAATTGGAACTTGAGGTTGTTGATATGCTGGATGCGCTCCTCTTTTGAAACCCGTTCCAGCATCAGGAAGCGGCAGTAGGCTTCAAGTAGCTTGAAGCCGCGGGCTTCGCAAAGGGCAATGGCGCGTTGGCCGATTTCTACTACGTCATGGCTACTCGCGGCATCGCTCGTTTGCAGCAGGAAAATAATATATAGCAGTTGGTATGTGGAATTATTGTGTGCATTTAGCGAAAGTCGCTTTACGCGAGACAAAGCTTCCTCACCCCGCCCATTCTCCCATAGGTAGAATGCATTGATCAATATTTCCACATCGGTTTCGAATCGGTTTGCCGTGGCTGTTTTTTCAAGTCGCTTATCGATGAGTTCCTGGTAGGGAAGCGTCACTGCCTTGTTGCCAGACACCTTCATGTAGAGGTAAAGCAATACATCGATATGGAACGGCGCGGCCAACGTCTTTGCCAATGGCAGGCGGTAAGGCAATGCGTTCAATTCGCGCATAGCCTGTTGGTCGATGGTGCCGCCCTTGAAGCGCTGGTATAGGTAAGACAATAGGAGAAACGGGTTGATGGCAAAAGGCGTGTATGCTTCCGGTGGCAGGGCAGCGAGCGGTTCGAGCTGTTTGAGCAGGGCCTCTTCATCCCATTTCAATAGCGCTATGGTAGCCAACTTGCTGCGTAGGGAGATCTCATGTTTTTCCGTCAGGTCGAAAAAGAGCAGCTTCTCAAGGTTAGGTTCGAACTCGGTCTGGAAACTGATATAACGGAGCATATAGTCAAGGAAGGATGCATGCTGGAGCCCTTCGTTGATTTTCTCGCATAATGCCGTATCGCGTCTGGCTAGCCTATAGAGGCCATCACAGACGAAGGAGATGACATCGAACGTATCGCTTCCGATGAATGGGATATGTTCCAACTGATTGACCAACCGGAGGTCTCCCGACTTGATTTGGAAGAGTAGCAACCACTTCAGCTGTTCCCTTTTCGCGTTTTCATCGAGGGGTGATGTACTTACCGAATCGATTAGCCCCTCTATATCGGTATACCCGTTGAATAATTCGAGCGCAATGAAGTAATTCGCAATGGTGTCCGATTGAAATTGCACCACGGTTTGCTGCCGCACTTCGAAGTCGCAAGTTGTTTCATGCAGCAGGCCCGAATAAAGCAGGTCGTTGTAGGCCACCCGGTGCTGTCTGATGGCTGGGTAGGCTGCCTTCCTGTTAACCTGCAACCGGCCGTCCTGCTGCTCTATCGCTGGCGACAGTTCTTCCAAGAGTGATTGTTTGCCAAGCGTATTCACGCCGTTGAACACTTTCTTTTTCAGGTATTGGATGATGATAAGGTATTCTTTGAACGACGTGACCTGGTTGGGGTCCAAGCGGTCGCCAACCAGCTCGTAGTAGTACTGGAAAAACAAAGGCGTATGGATGAGCTGGGTGTTTCGGGTCCGCAGCGCCGGATAGGGTCTGAATGATCCGTTGATATTTTGTGCCAGCTGGTGGAGTTCGGCATGCGAAAATGGCGGCATGCCGGCAGCTTCCCTGGGTTGCCCGCCAAGCTGCAGCGAAAACCATTGGGGGTTGATGACCGTTTCCCTGAATAGGTCCTCGAACTTCAGCAACGAGGCGGTACGTAGCATGAGTACGATGCGGAACCACGTAAATTGGGCGAAGTGGTTGACCATGTCCATGAATTGGGAAATCACCATGTAGAATTGCCTATCGGCCACCAGGTCGCTATGTAGCTCATCGATGATGAGGTAGAAATTACCCGGAGCCCCTTTGCGGTGTTCTTCCATAAAACTATCTAGGAGTTCGGTGGTTTCGAACCCCAGGAGATGGGCCAGCCAGCGGTTGCTGTGGTAACCGAACGCCGTACCCTGCAGCAGGGAAAGGCCATTGGTAAACAGGTAGATGTCATTGGATGAATCGACGTGTATCTGGCCGATCTGCTTTTCCACCCAGCGCGATACTGCGATGGTTTTACCGCAGCCCACGTGACCATGGAGGATGCCGGTGGTTGCTCCGCTGGAGAGGAACCGCTCGGCGAATTGGTTGATGTATTCTCTATCTATGGTCAAATGATAGGGTATGCCACACTTATACTTATTGCTTTGGATATTGAACAGGCTGATTTTTGTGGCGTTCAGTGAAATTTCGCCCCACGTCCGTTGCTGTGCGGTATGCAGTTTGCTCTGCTCGAGGTCGGTGTAAAAGTTGTCCCAGCTTTCGAAACCACAATATTCTGCCAATGCGTTCAATGTATAGATGGAAGGCTGGTGTATGGAGGAGGCGAACCCGAATACCCGCTTTAGCGTGGTTTCGCTTACGCTTTTGTTAGTGGTTACTTTGATTTCGAGCGCCAGCCGGTAACAGTCGGCCGGCACCAATTGGGCGATTTTTGCTTTCTTTAATACGAGCAATTTTAGCTTATCAAAATAAGCATGTAAATATGTTTTCATAGCATAGGATGTAGATGTTTATGCCGATGGCTGCGTCACGGTATCAACGGTTTCGGTTACACGTTGATTGTTTTTCGAATCATCGGTTACTGATAATGCTGCATAGCTGTTGTGTTTTTATTTATAACTATTGCCGGGTAACCATTTTGCTAAAATAGCCAGTTTCATCAAGTTTTCGCGATTAGCAAAGGCTGTCTCCAAAAATAAGATATTTCTTTCGTCCTCGGTAACTATTTGATGAATACTTTGAATGCACCTGCTCGGCTGTGGTTAACGCCCATGCAGTGGTATCCATCACCCATGCCCTACGCTGCTGCTGCCTCTTTCCCCCGGTACGGGCAAAAAATCAATTATTCATAAGGTTTCCTGCGCCAAACTTAGGAAAAATCCGTGGTACATGGAGGGGTGATATACTACGTGAACGAAATGAATGGTATTCATTAAAATGAACATAGTGAACAAAGGTTTGGTGTAACGACCAAGCTATATTTGCGTGCAAAGCGGATGGGTTGGCCAGGGATCTGGTGAAAATAGACACTTCCGGAGAGCGAGGCCGCTCCCCAGAAATGTCAAAACATCTACCGGAGAGATAGTTGCAATAACCATACCGTTTTTGGCTTGATAGTGGATTTTCTGTAATTCATTGTCGGCCAGCAAATAAGGAAGGGGTTTGCTTTTAGTAAACGCTTCGATTACCTACTACGAAAAACATTGGCCCGTCGTATAACGCGGTTGGAACGTGAATGCGGCGGCCGAACTATACATTATCTATTGAAAAACATTTTACGATTATAATCCCATAGCTAAATGGAAACATCATCTACTTATCCGAAATTTTCTTTTTTGCGCTTTTTCTACACACTCGTGCTCGTTCCATTGTTGCTTTGCTCCCCAGGTTTGGTGGGGGATGTGGTGGGGCAGACGAAAGTGCCGGCAACCGTCTACCAAGATGAAAACGTCGACAATGCAACAAATGCAAACGTCGATGATGAGCAATTTGCAACGCTGAATGCTTGGCCAGGAGCAGCACTTGGGATTGGGAAGTATAACGGGAAACTTGGATTCCAGTTTTCAACCGAACTGCCGGCTAATACAACAACTTATGTGCGTATAGGCGCGGAAGAGGACGGTTTATTGGACGCCTTATTGGGGGGAAGTATAGGGAATATAGTAACCGGATTGGTGGACGGTCTGTTGCTTGGTGATCATTTCTTTAAAGTAGAGGTCTATAATAATGGCGGGGGTTCGCTGTTAAGTGCGAATAGTAAAAATGGTTTTCCCGATATCCGATTAAAACTGGTGCGTAATGCAGAAGGACATTATCTATTGGCTATTACACCAGATGCCGCGTATAATCAAGTGGTTATCGAAAACCAAAGTGACGCTGCGTTAGGTTTGGTTGCGCCCGTTAAACGTTTTTTTGTATATAATGCATATTACCTTGATGGTTTAACGGATTGTACACCTGCTTCCGCCACATCGTTCGATGGAACGGGGATTACACTTGATTTATTAGAACTGGGGAATACGGGCGTATCCAATCCTCATTTTGCAATCGATGGCGATGCAAGCAATACGTTCTCTGAAATTAACGTAGGTCTATTGGGCGTTGCGGCATCCATGTCGCAATACGTTGACTTCCCAACGCCGGCTACACCTTTCCATCATTTCACGGTAAAACTCGCGATCAACACGAGCGAGACACTCAGTGCCAACCTGTTGGGCGCCTATGAGATTGTAGCATGGAACGGTACGCAAGAAGTGTACAAGCGTTCATTGGCCGGTGGTATTATTAATGGACTGGACGCCCTATCGCTCTTGCAAAGCGGTCAGCCCGCCACATTCACCTTTGGCCCTTCCAAAGAATTTGACCGGATCGAAATCCGTGTGAATGCACTCATTGGGCTGAGCGCGGCAAGTTCATCCGTGAAAGTCTACGATGTTCAGCGTTACGGCCCCGGCTGTCCCGACCCGAACCTGCCCACGCCGTCGCCAACAGAAAGTCCGTTGGATATTCCATCGTGCGCTTCGGAATTGGTCGCTTTTGAGCATGTGGATTTCGCAGCAAATGCAGCGGATGGCAACAACGAAACCTACGCTACATTAAATGCAAGCAACGGCACGTTACTGGTGAGTTCGCCCGTGGCCGGTTATCTTGAAATGAAATTGCCAATACAGCTCGGTGCCAACCAGACCTCCTATGTGCGCATTGATGTAGAAGACGATATACTTGAACGCCTAGTAAATGGATCGATTGGCCAACTCCTTTCCGGTGTAGGCGGGTTGGTATTGGGCGACCATTATTTCACGGTGGAGGCTAAACTTACCGAGGGAGGCGCTTCTGTTTTGTCGGGATCCAGCGCCAATACATTCGATACAACGACTGGCGGGGTGGTCACGATCGTGCAGGATAAAATCGGCCGGTATTACATTGCCATAACGCCCAACACCCCTTACCAATACATCCGGATTACGGACCATGTTTCCAGTCTACTGGGAACCGGTGTGCAAAAATCGATGAAAGTGTTTGACCTGTGTTTCGAGACAAGCGACGACACATGTTTGCCTGCTTTCGCCACATCGGCTGATGGCACTGGCCTGACAATAGGGATATTGGACAATGGTGCCGGGGTGACCAATGCGGACAACGCAATCAGTGACAATTCGTCCGATTATTCCGAGATCAGTCTGGGAACGGCCGCTGTTGCCGCTGAAGTAAACCAAACCATCTATTTCAACGGGCCGTCAACACCCGGCGATGAATTAAAGGTACGGGTACAAGTCGGGGCGCCAAGCTTATTGGATGTCAATGCACTTGGTAGATATAAGATACAAACTTACCTGGGCAGCCAATTGGTAGATGACTTTACCGTGCAGGATGGGCTGATTGCGGGTTTGAATGTGTTGAATATCTTTGAGGCCGGTGGAATCGTGACCCTGAGCTATGTCCCTACAGGTGCTTATGACCGTGTGGTGGTCGGACTCAACTCCTTATTGAGTGCCGGGCTTACACCTCCGTTGCGCTTGTACAGTGTAAAGCGGATCGGTGCGGATTGCCCGCCAGACCCTGCTACGTTGTCTCCGTTTGAAAACCCTACCTGCGCCAGTGATTTAATTGATGCGTCCAATGCGGACGATATCCAGCATCTCTTTGATGACGATTTCGATAGCTACGCTACCCTAAATTCGGGTGCTGGCAGTTTATTGGGGATCGGGCAGTTTGAAGGTTTTGTAGAAATGGGTTTTGCCGGGACCGTGCCGGCGAATACGACTTCGTATGTACGGATTGACTTTGAGCCTACGTTATTGAATGGATTGTTGGGTGGCAGCCTTGGCGGCACATTGGCCGGCATCGTGGATGGCCTTTTACTCGGCAACCACTACTTCTCCGTAGATGTGAAGAACGGTGCTGGCACCTCGGTATTGTCTGGTGCAAGTAACAACGGATTCGGTTCGAATACCGATCGGATTCGGATTGTCCAAGATAACCTGGGGCGCTATTACATTGCGCTGACCCCGGGTCAGGCCTATAAAACCATCCGGATTACGGACCATACCAATGCCGCAGTGGGTCTATTGGCCCAACCAAATACGATGAACGTCTATGGCGTATGTTTCGATACGCCGACTTCGGCCTGTCCTCCGGCGTTTGCCACTTCCTTCGATGGGTCGGGGCTGACGTTGGATGCCGGTGGGCTTTCCGGTGTGGGCGTAACCAATGCGGCCCATGCAATTGATGGCAATACCACCAATTATTCGGAAATCAGTTTGGGAACGGCAGGAGTTGGAGCAACGGTTAAGCAGTATATATTCTTTAACAAACTCGCTGATGCCGATGACCAAGTGGATGTGACGATTTCGTTCGGCACAGGTGCTGTAGACCTCTCATTGATCGGCAACATCGAATTGAAAGCCTATAACGGCTTAACGGAAGTCGCTGAGCTGGATTGGCAGAGTGGTATTGTCAATGGTGTGAACGTGGTAGACCTGCTCAACAATGGAGGTATGGCTACCGTTCCTTTCGTTCCGGGTGTGCCTTTTGACCGGATCTCGGTAGGTATCAATGCCCTCGTTGCTGCGAGCGTATTGCCGCCGTTGCGGTTATACGAAGTCGCCAAAGTGTGTGATATTGCCGCCCCCCAATTCGAAAGCTGGAAAAGCTATGTGCTCCCGGGCACGCAAACCGCAGTAAGCGGTGGTGAGGAAGTAACCTATACCATCCATATACGGAATACCGGAACGACCGATCTCAACGGGTTTATCGTCACGGATGAGGTACCGGCGCATACCACGTATGTGGCGGCTTCAGGTGGAACGGAAGCGGCCGGAGTGGTTACGTTTGATAATATCAACATCGCAGCAGGCGCTACGGGAACCGTGAGTTTTAAGGTAACTGTCGACAACGATTTGACGGGTGTAACGGAAATCGGCAACGTGGCCACCGTGAAAGCCAATCCGACGGATCCCGGTACGGAAACGGTACCTCCGGCAGACAACGATGACCCCACAGCCGGGCCGGATCCAACGGCTACACCGGGTACGCCTACACGCATACCTGTCGATCCGATCTCTTCGTTGGTTTCCTGGAAAAGCTATGTCGTAAACGGCGATGCCTCCATCGATGCAGTCGGTGGTGGCGAGTCCGTGGCATACACTGTTTTTGTGCGCAATACCGGTAATCAACGATTAACCAACGTAACGATTACCGATGCCGTGCCGCTGGGTACCACCTATGCTTCCGGCGGTACATTCGCCGGTGGCGAAGTGAGTTTCACGATTCCATCGATCGAAGTGGGTGCAACGGCTGCCGGACAGACGTTCTATGTGACCGTCGATGAAGATCTGACAGGCATAGATGTTATCCATAACCTAGCGACCGTAGGCGCCACAGACGTGCCACCTACGGGTAGCTACCCCCCTGCGGATAACGATACGCCCACCGATCCGGATACCGGTGGCGGTACAGGCACCGATATCCCTGTTACGCCCTTGCACGACATCGACTTTACGAAGAGTGGAGTTAGCAATAACATCGAAAGTGCCGGAAAAGCCGTGGTGGGCGATATCATTACCTATACCCTGACCATTACCAATACGGGGAATAAAACGTTGACCAATATCGCGGTGGTAGATGCTGTACCAAGCAACTTAACTATTATCGACAGCGGTGGTGGTACAGTAACTGGATCTGATTTAGAATTTACCATTGCTTCGCTGGCGGTCGGTGCTGCACCACAAACGTTCACCTTTACCGCGCAAGTAACGAGCCTCGATTTGTCGTTTCCGCCAATTGACAATGCTGCAACGGCTACGTATCGCAATGAAGATAATACCGGTGATAAGACGGAAACGGCTGTATTCCGTATACAAACCAATTGTACGTTGGCGATAGCCACCGATATCGTGGTGGCCGATGCCGAGGTCTGTGAAGGCAGTGCGGTGACATTGACCGCCTCTGCTCCGGGCGTAACCGATCCGGTATTTAACTGGTATTCCGATGCCGCATTGAACAACTTGATATTCACGGGCCCCGCATTATCCATCAACCCGGTCGAGGCTGGAACCTATTACGTAACCGTAATCGGCGAAGGGGTTTGTGAGAATGTGCCGGGTACGGCGAAAGAAGTCACGGTGACGGTTAATCCGGCACCGGAAGTTGTCCTGACCGATCCCGCATCCTATTCCATCGAAATCGGCGGAACGGTTGCTGTTCCGGGCTACAATGTGTTGCCGGGTGTAAGCTATGAATGGGTAGATCAGACCGGCGCCACAGTGACTTCATTCGGCCCGTTTGACGCCGCTGGTACTTACACCTATACGCTTATCGCTACGGATGATGTCACAGGTTGCCAAACCGCCGTGACGGTTGTTGTGAATGTGTACAATCCCGGTGATTGTCCGCCGGTATTCTCACGCGTGTACAACGATGCCGCCAATAACGGTACCGTAGCTTCCTTATTGGGGCTTGTTACGTTAGGGAACGTGCAATCGCCGCAAGCCGCGGCCTCGTCAGATGTGACAACCTACTCAACGATATCGGAAGTGTTGGCCACCAGCCTGTTGGGATTGACCGGTGAGACTTCGCAAACCTTGACCTGGAATAGCGACATACCAGCCGGCACGCCCGTTACCGTGAAGCTGGCGAAAGAATACGGGGTTGCCGGTGTCATCGGTGGTATTTATATCCAAGCGGTGGATGCCAGCGGAAACGACGTGGGCAGCCGCCAATGGGTCGATCCGAATCTGGCTTCTGTTGTAAACGGGGTTAACGTATTCGAATATACGTTCGCGCCAACACAAGATTACCGTGGTGTGCGGGTGGCACTTTCGTCGGTACTTAGTGTAGCACAATCCGCCCGGATTTACCATGCTTACTACCATGAATCCGGAACGCCGGATTGTGCCGAACCAAATGGGGTAATAGATGTGTTGGGAGGCATGGAGTTCCCGATTGGTGTACTTAACCTTGTGACGGGCCTCACGGGCGTCTCCGACCCTTGGGATGCCGTGGATGAAGATGAAACTTCCTATGCGACCCTTACCAACACCGTCGGCGCCAATGCCTATAGCAAATTGGAGGTCGTCTACGGCACTCCGGCACTGACGGGCGATACCGTAACCATTAAGGTGGGTAAACCGGGTGCCTTGCTGAATGTCGGCTTATTGGATAATTTTACCATCCAGCCGTATTTAGGGAATGCTGCCGTAGGTGCACCCATCCATAACGATCCTGCCTTATTGAAAATCAACCTGCTTCCGGGTGAAGAGGAGGCAACGATTCAATTCATCGCGAACGCGCCTTTTGACCGGATTAAGATACTATACGGTGGGGTAGTTAGCGTATTGGATCAATTGCGCGTATTTGAAATTACCCGCAAAATCCCGACGCCGATTGTTGGTCCAAATGCGGATAATACCTTTGAAATTTGCCCGGGAGGGGATATTGTAATTCCCGACCCGGATGATTGTACAAGTTATATTTTATATACCACAGTAGATGGAACGGTCGTGGCAGATGTTCCCAGTTTGCCATCGGGCACGCATACGCTGTACCTGCAAACCATTCGTTTTGGTTCTTGCGAGGTAGGGGAGCGGACGCCCATCACCGTTATCGTGAAAGAGGCACTGCCGCCGGCACTGACGGAACTGGAACAGGTGTTCTGTGAAATAGATGCGCCTACGGTTGCCAACCTGAACGAAGACGGCGCTACGGGTGACGTTCGCTGGTACTCGGCTTCCACAGGTGGGACACCACTTAGTCCGGGCGATGCACTTGCTACTGGTTTATATTACGCTTCGCAGATTACAGATGGATGTGAAAGTATAATCCGTACGGAAGTAATGGTGACCGTTACGGCAACACCTCCGCCTGCGTTAGCCCAATTGGAACAAGTATTCTGCGAAATAGATGCGCCTACAGTAGCCAGCTTGAATACCGCTGGAGCTGCTGGTACGGTTGTATGGTATGATGCAATGAGTGGCGGGACACCGCTAGACCCAACTACGGCACTCGTTGACGGTACGTACTATGCTGCACAAGTAGGTGACAACTGCGAAAGTGTATTGCGTACGGAAGTGACGGTTACAATCACCAAGACCCCGCCACCGGCATTGACCGAGCTTGAGCAGGTCTTCTGCGAAATAGATGCGCCTACAGTAGCCAGCTTGAATACCGCTGGAGCTGCTGGTACGGTTGTATGGTATGATGCAATGAGTGGCGGGACACCGCTAGACCCAACTACGGCACTCGTTGACGGTACGTACTATGCTGCACAAGTAGGTGACAACTGCGAAAGTGTATTGCGTACGGAAGTGACGGTTACAATCACCAAGACCCCGCCACCGGCATTGACCGAGCTTGAGCAGGTCTTCTGCGAGATCGATGCGGCTACGGTAGCTGATCTGAACGACGATGGCGCTACGGGCACGGTGATCTGGTATACGGCGGCTACGGGCGGCACACCGCTGTTGCCAACCGAGGCACTTGTTGACGGCACGTATTATGCTGCCCAAATCGGTGCAAGCTGCGAAAGTGTATTGCGTACGGAAGTGACGGTTACAATCACCAAGACCCCGCCGCCGGCATTGACGGAACTGGAGCAGGTCTTCTGCGAGATCGATGCGGCCACGGTAGCCGACCTGAACGAGGATGGAGCCACGGGCACGGTGATCTGGTATACGGCGGCTACCGGCGGCACAGCACTCCTTCCGACGGCTGCATTGGTTGACGGCACGTACTATGCCGCACAAGTTGGCGACAACTGCGAAAGTGTATCGCGTACGGCGGTCGAAGTGACGATCACCAAGACCCCGCCGCCGGCATTGACCGAGCTTGAGCAGGTCTTCTGCGAGATCGATGCGGCCACGGTAGCCGACCTGAACGAGGATGGAGCCACGGGCACGGTGATCTGGTATACGGCGGCTACCGGCGGCACAGCACTCCTTCCGACGGCTGCATTGGTTGACGGCACGTACTATGCCGCACAAGTAGGTGACAACTGCGAAAGTGTATTGCGTACGGAAGTGACGGTTACAATCACCAAGACCCCACCGCCGGCATTGACTGAGCTTGAGCAGGTCTTCTGCGAGATCGATGCGGCCACGGTAGCCGACCTGAACGAGGATGGAGCCACGGGCACGGTGATCTGGTATACGGCGGCTACCGGCGGCACAGCACTCCTTCCGACGGCTGCATTGGTTGACGGCACGTACTATGCCGCACAAGTAGGTGACAACTGCGAAAGTGTATTGCGCACTGCGGTCGAAGTGACCATCACCAAGACCCCGCCGCCGGCATTGACCGAGCTTGAGCAGGTCTTCTGCGAGATCGATGCGGCTACGGTAGCTGATTTGAACGAGGACGGAGCTACGGGCACGGTGATTTGGTATACGGCGGCTACGGGCGGCACACCGCTGCTTCCGACGGCTGCATTGGTTGACGGCACGTACTATGCCGCACAAGTAGGTGACAACTGCGAAAGTGTATCGCGCACTGCGGTCGAAGTGACGATCACCAAGACCCCGCCACCGGCATTGACCGAGCTTGAGCAGGTCTTCTGCGAGATCGATGCGGCTACGGTAGCTGACCTGAACGACGATGGCGCTACGGGCACGGTGATCTGGTATACGGCGGCTACGGGCGGCACAGCACTCCTTCCGACGGCTGCATTGGTTGACGGCACGTACTATGCCGCACAAGTTGGCGACAACTGCGAAAGTGTATCGCGTACGGCGGTCGAAGTGACGATCACCAAGACCCCGCCGCCGGCATTGACCGAGCTTGAGCAGGTCTTCTGCGAGATCGATGCGGCCACGGTAGCTGATTTGAACGAGGACGGAGCTACGGGCACGGTGATCTGGTATACGGCGGCTACGGGCGGTACACCACTCGCGCCGACAACCGCACTGGTAGACGGTACCTATTACGCCGCCCAGGTTGGCGACAACTGTGAGAGCATAGCGCGCACGGCCGTCGAAGTGACGATTACGGTTACGCCAGCACCCACCATAGACAATAATGCACCTGAGTTCTGCGAAACCGACAATAGGACGCTGGCGGACCTAGACGCCATCGGTACGGCAATCAAGTGGTACGCTTCCGCTACGTCAACCGACGTACTGCCGGAAACGACCGTACTTGAGGATGGCGTAACCTATTACGCAACGCAAACGGGCGACAACTGTGAAAGTGTAGAACGTCTAGCTGTGACTCCCGTTATAAACGATTGTACTTCGCTGCTATCTATTACGAAAACAGCGGATGCCGACCGTGCGACCGCGGGAGAACCCATTACCTTCACGGTGACCATCACCAACGAAGGGCCAGGAGCCATGCACAGCGGCGATGTCATCAAACTCGGCGAACGTCCGAGCCCTGGACTTACGATTACGGATTACGAAGTAACCAGCGGCAACGCGACAGCCAATGGTAGTGGCAATGCCGCAACGGTAACTACGAATACCACCATACCGGTGGGTGGCACCATCGCTCTGACCGTAACGGCGGATGTCGACGCCGATGCGCCGGCGACGGTGAACAACGGCATCGACGTATGGGGACCGGATAAGGACCCGGAAAACGATCCGAAAGATGACGACGACGATACGCCGCCGATTCCGGTTGATCGCAAGTCGAACCTGAGCATTACGAAAGTGGCCGACGAAGCGCGTGTAAAGGCAGGTGAAAGCACCAGCTTCACCCTGACCATTACCAACAACGGACCATCGGTCATTGAAGTAGGCAAGGACATCAACCTCACGGAACGCCCCGGCGACGGCGTAACCATAACGGGCTACGAAGTAACTAGTGGTGCGGCGACGGTAATCGACAATGGCAATACGGCGGTGTTGACAACCACCGGCAAGATTACCGTGGGTGCGACGATTGTGGTGAAGGTGACCGCCGATATCGCGGCGAACGCAGGTGAAACCATCACCAATGGTATTACGGTTTGGGGACCGGATAAGGATCCCGATACCGATCCGGAAGATGATGAGGACGATACACCACCCATTCCGGTTGATCGTGATGCCGTGTTGGGCATCACAAAGGTAGCTGACCAAGCACGTGTGAGAGCAGGTGAGAGCACTACCTTTACGCTGACCATCACCAACAATGGGCCAGCCGTGGTTGCCAGTGGTGAGGTAATCAGCTTGACAGAGCGACCCGGTGCGGGTGTTACCATCACCGGCTACGAAGTGACCAGTGGCAACGGTACGGCTAATGGTAGCGGCAATACCGCCACCGTAACCACCAGCGCAGCCATCGCTGTGGGCGGAACGATTGTGGTGAAAGTGACTGCCGACATCGCCGCGAACGCGGGCGAAACCATCACCAACGGCATCGACGTATGGGGTCCGGATAAAGATCCGGATACCGATCCGAAAGATGACGATGACGATACCCCGCCGATTCCGGTAGACCACGTGTCCGTACTGAGTGTCACCAAGGTGGCCAACGACGAACGCGTGATAACAGGTGGCACCACGTCGTTTACCGTAACGGTAACGAACAACGGTCCGGCCACCATTGCGGTGGGCGAAACGATCGCTGTGGAAGAGCGGCCAAGCAACGGGATAACCATCACCGGCTATGCAGTGACCTCGGGCAATGCGACGGTAGACGGAACCGGAAACACTCCGCAACTCACAACCACCGCCGCAATCGGGGTGGGAGCGACCATTACGTTTACGGTGTCGGCAGACGTTACGGCCCCGGCTGGAGCGACGATTTCCAACGGCATTGCTGTATGGGGACCGGATAAAGATCCCGGGACGGACGACGAAGATGATGAAGATGAAACCCCCGAGATTCCGGTGGATCGGCCCTACACGCTCAGCATTGAGAAGGTGGCGGATCAGTCGCTGGTAACCGCGGGCGAATCTACTACGTTCACCGTAACCGTAACAAACAATGGCCCGCTGGCTATCGAGGCCGGTAAGGTCATCCCGTTACGAGAGCGCCCGGGAACCGGTGTTACCATCACCGGGTATGAAATCATTTCGGGTGCGGCAACGGTGAGTGGTACAGGAAACACGGCAACGTTGACCACAACAGGCGTAGTGGGTGTGGGAGCAACGATATCCGTACGGATCACTGCCACAGTGGCGGAAACGGCCACGGGAACCATTACGAATGGCATTACCGTTTGGGGCCCCGACAGCAATCCCGATACGGACGACCCGGACGACGAGGACGATACGGATCCGATTCCGGTGGACGCAACCTTGCACATCCCGAATGTATTCACCCCGAATGGGGATGGTTTGAACGACCGCTTCGTTATCAAAAACCTGCTGCAATACCAAGGCAGGGAACTGACGGTGGTCAACAGATGGGGTAACCAAGTGTACAAGAGCGATAACTACAATAACGATTGGGACGGCGGAAGCCTGGCTGAAGGCACTTACTATTACATCCTCCGTTACCGCAATGGTGGCGAATGGAAAACGGCTAAGGGTCCTGTGGCAATTATCCGCGTAACCAACCGATAGAAGGGAAGGCCTGCCGGGGCGTAACACCCCGGCAGGCATGACCAATAGCAAGCTGAAACGATTACCCCTCAATAAAGGAAAACTAAGATGAAAAGGATATTTTTTCTCGTACTGATTACCGCATTCGCCGCTCCCGCCGTAGCTCAGCAGGTGGCACAATATAGTCAGTATATGTTCAACGCATTATACATCAATCCCGCCTACGCAGGGTACAGGGGGCCGATCAACCTACATACGTATTACCGTTCGCAGTGGACCGGCATGCCCGATGGTCCGCGCACGTTGGCGTTGGCGGCTGATATGCGCACCTCAACCGATAACGTGGGGCTCGGGTTTAACCTGATGAGTGACCGGGTGGGATTGGAAAAACGCATCTATGCCTATGCAAACTATGCCTACCGCTTGCGCGTGGGATGGGATCCGGAAGATCGGCTCGCATTCGGCCTGGGGGTGGGCGTTATCCACTCGGCGTTCGATAACGCCAAATGGGACCCCGGCGACGCAGAGGCACTGAACGTCGAAAATTCGTTCCTGCCCGATGCAAGGTTCGGTATCCATTATTCAAATAATACATTCTTTGCCGGAATAGGGGTGGATAACCTCATTTCACAGCTCCTCTTCAATGAAGATGCGAGCTCAACGAAGGTGCCGCCGGTAACCCAGTATTACCTTAACGTGGGCGGAATCGTTCCCTTCACCACAGACATGTTGTTCAAGCCATCGGTATTGGTGAAGAACGCCAATAATGCGGGCAGCCGTGCGTGGACGACCGACTTGAATGCCGCGGTCATCTTTGCCGAACAATTCACATTCGGCGTGTCGTATCGTACTGCGCTATCGAGCGGTAAGAAGTTGGCCAATGACCTTTCCCGTCCCAATTCCGTCATCGCGCTGGCCGAGTTCGTTGCCGGGGGGCAATTCAGGGTGGGTTATTCGTTCGACTATGCGTTGAGCAAACTACATAACCAGGTGGGGAGTACGCATGAGATATCACTCGGGTATACCCTCCAAAAAGGAACACAGCGGGTTCGTACGCCACGATATTTCTAACCGGGAAATTCATTTATTCAATGCTGATACGTACAAAACCATACCGACCCATGAAATTATATTTCGACAATAAGTTTAACTTGATCCTGGCACTTTGCTTATTGGCTGTACTGCCATTACAGGCACAGTACTCCCTGCTGAAGTCTGCCGATCGCGAATTTGATACGTTCAACTTCATCAATGCCATTGAGCTCTACCAGCGGGCCTATGAGGTGAAACCCGATATCCGCACGGCAGAGCGCTTGGCTGAATCCTATTACCACATCCGCAACTACCGCGAGGCGGAAATATGGTATGCCCGTTTGGCAAACCACGATGAAGCGAAGATAGACCATATCCTCCAGTATGGTCATATATTACGCAATAATTCGAAATTCCGGGAGGCGAAGGCCCAATACCAGCGGGTAGCCCTTAAGGCCGAAGGTATCATTACCCCAGAGGAGTTGGCGGTATTGTATGCGTCGTGCGATTCGGCGGTGGTGTGGTTAGAGAACCCCATAAAGGCCGTGGAAATCAAGAACCAGAAGAAATGGAACTCGGCACAGGCCGAATTTGGCGCCACCAAAGGGCCTGAGGGCCTGTACTTTGCGTCCGATAGGTTTGACGGGGCTTCACACCCCGATGTGATATACGGCTGGACAGGCAATCCGTACCTGGCGATGTACGTGGCTAAAGATGCCTCCGTCAGCAAGGTCGACGCCAAATGGAGCGACGGCGCCAACCATTTCGGGCCGGCGACATTCTCCACGGGAAGGAAAGAGGTTTATTTCGCTGTGACACGCAACCTCACCCGCGATGAAAAACGCAATGCAGGCAAGGATGTAACGGTAAACATCGAGATATTCTCCAATTCGCTGGATGCGGCAAACTGGGGTGAAAACGCAACTCCCTTCCGCTACAATAACATCACGAAGTGGTCGGTAGGTGACCCCTTTCTGAGCGCTTCCGGCGATACGCTGTATTTCACGTCGGATATGCCGGGCGGCCTTGGTGCCACAGATATCTACTACGTGGTACGCCAGTCGGAGGGTAGTTGGGGCGAAGCTGTCAACATGGGGCCGGGTGTGAACACGCCTGGCGATGAGCGGTTTCCCGGTATAGACGAGAAAGGCGATTTCTATTTCTCGTCCAACGGCCATTTGGGGATGGGCGGGTTGGACGTGTATCGATTGGATCGGAGTGGCCGCAGTGCTAAAGCCGTGAATCTAGGGTTTCCGTTTAATTCACCTTATGACGATTTTTCCATCCGGTTTGATAAGGAACTGGAAGGGTATGTAGCTTCAGACAGGAGCGGTGGCGCAGGAGCGGACGACATCTATTGGTTTAACCTGAACAAAATCGTACAGATCGACCTCGAAGGCGGTGTGTACAACGCCAAGACCAAACTGCCGGTAACCGGCGCAAAGGTAACGTTGACGCCGGCAGGTGATGATGCCAATGCCGTGGTGGTGAGTTCGGGTGCCGACGGTAAATTCAAATTCAACCTAGCCGAGGATGCCGACTATACGCTGACGGCAGAGCAAACCGGGTTCCGGCCGTTCACGCCGATGGCATTCTCTACTTCGGGAATCGACTCGAGCACAACGCTGGTTAAGGATATCTTTCTCGATCCGGTCGAAGAGAAAGAGGTGGTGGTGCTCCGCAACATCTATTTTGATTTCGATAAAGCGGATATCCGGCCGGATGCAGCATTGGAACTTGATAAGATCGCGGCATTCCTAAACAGTGATCCCAGTGTTCGGATCGAGCTGAGTGCCCATGCCGACTCACGCGGCACGCATGAATACAACATGAAACTGACACAGCGTCGTGCCGATTCTTCCGTTGCTTACCTCGTGAGTAAAGGGATAGCTGCCGACCGCTTGGTGGCTAAAGGCTATGGGTTTACGAAGTTGGCCAACCATTGCGCCAAGGGCGTGGAATGTACCGAAGAAGAGCACCAGTGGAATAGGCGAGTGGAATTTTTTGTGATTGAGAGCAATTAAGGACTTCTGAGCGAGGAGGGTTAAAAAAAGATTGTGTAAACGGTTTATGCCTTTGCTTTGCGGTATGTACGTGCAAAGGTGATGTATGCTTCCGGATAGTTTCCGTATGTCATAGCGCCATTGCCGTATAGTACGAGTGCTATGACATATGGTATGGAACTTACGATATAATACATAGTGATTATGACGTACTACACGGGGACTTATGATGTAGTACACAGGACTTATGGCATATTACATAGCGCCTAAGACATGAAGCATAGTGCCTATGATGTATTACTTGGGACTTATGGCATACAGCATAGGGACTCTGACGTAATACATGGGGCTTATGGCGTACTACACGAGGTTCATGACATATTACATAGCACCCATGATGTGTTTACTTAAGACTTACGGCATACAGCATAGGGACTCTGACGTACTACATGGGGCTTACGACGTAGTACATGAGGTTCGTGGCATATTACACAGCGCCTATGATGTACTACATGGGACTTATGGCATATAGCATAGGGGCTCTGACGTACTACACGGAGCTTGTGACGTACTACATGAGGTTCATGAGATATTACGTAGCGCCTATGACGTGCTGCATGGGACTTATGACATATGTCATGTGTCATACGGTGTAACACATGGCGCCTGATAGGTAATACATGAGGCTCAAGACATATATCAAAGCGCCTAATCCCCGGTCGGGAACTACGGTTTCCAGATCGGAAATGAAGTAGATTAGATGAAGTTTACTCACATCGTATCATGCGAGATGAATTACCGATGTTTGTCCAGAGCCCATTGTCCAAAGTCGAAATACTTCCGTAGCTGGTTTTCCTGTTTCTCTGCTTGTATGTCCAATAGTTTTTCGGATATTTTTTTCCGGGCTGTTTCCTTCCATGCATTTCCCCGGCGCTTCGGGTCGGCTGCGATGGTATCGAATACTAGTTTTTCTGTTTTGTAGGCTTTTCCGAACTTGCTGAATGCACGTTTGTAGGAACGGATTTCATAGTCGAGATAGCTGAGGTCGTCCAGTTCGTAGCCGATAAGGATATGCAAAAGTCGTGTTGCGCGGAAAGCCGGTAGCCGCATGTGCTGTTTTTCTGCTGTCAATAAGCGATTGATGCATCGGTTGGCTTTGGTCCATTGTTGTGCAAGAAAATAAGTCAATCCTTCGAAGTAGTTGTATTCCAATTGTTTTTCATGGCCCTCGATGGCAGAAGCCGATTGGGGGTCGTCGTGGTATCGGTTTAGCAACAATAAGGCTTCTTGAACATTGGCGGAACCGAGTAGCATATTCAACTGGTATACTTGTGCAGTGAGCATGGCGAAGTTGCTGAAATGATCGGGATACGGCCGTTTGGAAAGAGACCATGCTTTCTCTATAAATAGTGCCATCTCTTTGTAATATCCGATGCTTCGCAAGCTATCTAAAATACCGTCTAATGCAGATAAGTAGTCGTATGGTGGGTAATCCCACATCGATTCATTGGATTCAATCAGCTTGTTAAGCTCGTTGAAAATCCGTAAAGCTGAGCTGTACTCGCCGGTATGGATGAAAAAGAACGACTGGAATAACAAATGGAGTTTCTGCGGTTCGAATTCATGCTGGCTACCGCGGGTGGTCAGGCTTAGCTCACTTAAGATTAAGTCGTTGATTTTCTTGTCGCTCTTGCCGCTAACAGTTAACGAACCTCTCGTCAAACGATAGCTCAATAATTCATACAACGAATAATGTTCATGTAGCTGTCGGAGCGATTGCAGCGTGTGTTTGGCTTTCATTTGCTTGTCCACCAGTTGCTGTTCGCTCACGCCGGGGAAACCCACGTCCGCCAATGCCGTGAGCTCCATCCGCGATGCCTGGTAGGCAACTGCATGGTTCTGGCTTTCAGCGGCCAGTTTAACTGCCTTTTTCAATGCTTTGTGTGCGCGGTTTGGCATGGAGCGCTCGAAACATAACCGAGCCTTCATCAAATAGTGGTATTGTGCGTACCAGGTATCCTGTTCGATGCGTATCTGTACGAGTGTATCGGTAAGCACTTTATATAGGTAGCTGGCGGTGTTCTCGAATGACTTGGACGGATAATTTTCGCGGAATTGCTGTTCCCACGATCTGTCGCCGACATTCGGGCTCTTATTGAGAACCAATTCATACAGTAGTAGATAATCTTTTGGTCCGTTGAGCCTAGCGCAATGGAGTTGGAAATGTTTTTTCTCCGCGGCGGAAAGTGACAAAATAAGCTTTTCTAGTTCGAATGTCAGCATTTTATTTAGCTATTATTAAATATTTAACTGTCTTATTAATAGTGATTAACTAAGTATATGTTGTTTTAAATTGAATTTTATAATTCATAAAATTAATAAAAAATGGTTAATTCCTAACAGAAATCCCACTTACTTTTGCTATTGTATTAAACCAGTTATTGTTTTTGTGACCAGTTATATGAGTAATAAAATCATCATCGTAGTAGGAAGTATGAACATGGATATGGTGGTAAAAACCAGTCATATTCCCCAACCCGGAGAGACGGTGTTGGGCGGATCGTTTTTTATGAATCCTGGTGGGAAAGGGGCCAACCAGGCCGTCGCGGTGGCGCGGCTAGGAGGGGACGTCGCATTTGTGGGAAAGATAGGCGACGATATTTTTGGAAAGCAATCGGCCCAACTCTTCGATGAAGAGGGGGTAGACACGAATGGTATACTATCCGACCACGATAGCCCATCGGGCATTGCGCTCATTACGGTCGATGAGCGAGGTGAAAACAGCATTGTGGTGGCGCCGGGAGCGAATGCGCACCTTGAACCAGCGGATGTGGAACGCGTGCTTGACAAGTATTCGGACAGCAACATATTGTTGATGCAATTGGAAATCCCGATGCGGACGGTGGAGCACGCAGCCCGCATTGCACGGCATCGGGGGATGCAGGTCATCCTGAACCCTGCTCCCGCCAATGAGTTGGTGCCCGGTGTATTCCATCTAGTGGATATTCTCACACCGAATGTGAATGAAGCGGAGATGTTATCGGGTGTACGTATCGTGGATATTCCGAGTGCACGGCAGGCCGCGGAAAGCATACATGCCCAAGGCGTGAGACATGTCATTGTCACCTTGGGGAAACAGGGGGCGGCATTGTTGGAGGATGGCGTGTTCTATCACATTCCGGCTCCCGTAGTGGAGACGGTGGATACCACGGCGGCTGGTGACGTGTTCAACGGCGCATTGGCGGTAGCGTTGGCCGAAGGTAAAGGGTTGACGGATGCGACATCCTTTGCGTGCCGTGCGGCATCGATCGCAGTTACCAAGATGGGCGCGCAGTCATCGATACCATTTCGTAATGAGGTGTTGCTGAATCGTATGAAATAATAGTTCGTTGTAAACCAATTTTAAGACCATCAAATTATGTTTATCGTAGAAAATTATGGGCTGGCGGTCCTGTTCTGCATCGTTACGATGCTGTGCTGGGGCTCGTGGGCCAACACGCAGAAATTGGTGCAGCGTGAATGGCGTTTCGAGCTGTTTTACTGGGATTATGTATGGGGAATCTTTTTCTTGGCACTTGTCGGCGCATTCACCATGGGCAGCATGGGCGATTCGGGTCGGTCATTTCTGGTCGATCTGGCTCAGGCTGATGGAGGGAATATCCGCAGTGCACTCATCGGCGGGGTGGTGTTCAACCTAGCGAATATCCTGCTCACGGCGGCCATTGCAGGTGCTGGCATGGCTGTCGCTTTTCCGGTGGGTATCGGCTTGGCGTTGGTTATCGGTGTGTTGATTAACTACTTGATGTTGAGCAAAGGCGACCCCGTATTGCTTTTCCTGGGCGTTGGCTTGGTTACACTGGCTATTATCCTCAATGCGGTGGCATACGGGAAGCATTCGGGTAGTGCCGGTAAGAAGAAGGTGGGCAAGTGGATTGCCGTCTCGGTCATAGCCGGGATTCTGATGTCTACCTTCTACCCCTTTATTGCAGCCGGTATGGACCTGGAGAACTTCGTAGACCCAGCAGCCGGCAAAATGACACCTTACACGGCATTTGTGGTGTTTGCTGCGGGTATTGTGGTAAGTAATCTGGTGTTCAATACCGTTTTGATGCGTAGGCCACTTGAAGGAGCGCCCATCAACTATGGCGAATATTTCCGTGGCCGGTTCTCCATCCATTTGGTGGGTATCCTTGGCGGCGGTGTCTGGGGCTTGGGTAATCTGTTCAATCTCCTAGCCGCCGGCAAAGCGGGTCCTGCCATCTCGTATGGGCTGGGACAAGGTGCTACCTTGGTTGCCGCGTTGTGGGGCGTATTGATCTGGAAAGAATTTAAAGGGGGGACAAAATCCGTAAAGGTACTTGTGGCCGCGATGTTCGTGCTATTTGTCGTAGGATTGGGGCTGGTTATTTCCGCGGGAGGGTAGAGGATCACACACGGGATTGAAAAATCTGATAGCTTCATCGCCATTAAAACCGCCGAAGGCAGCATGAATGCCTTTAAAAACAAAACAATGATGAATAAACAAATTATATACAGATGAAAACTAATGCAATTTTCCTTTTGAGTACTGTTCTTTGGTGTACGGCCTGTTCTACGCAATCAGATGATCAGGTTAAACGGTCGGTCACACAACCCCCTAAAATAATCTTCGACACCGATATGGGCCCCGATTATGACGATGTTGGAGCGATTGCGGTGCTGCATGCACTCGCCGACAGCGGCGAATGCGAGATCCTAGCCACGGTGGCCAGCGATGCACATCCATCCATTGCGCCCACCATTGAGGTGTTCAACCGGTATTTTGGTCGTGACGGCCTGCCAGTGGGTATAGCCCCCCACGGTGCCCCCGATTTTACGGCGGAAAATGGATGGAATGATACACTCATCCATACATATGCACCGGATTTACGGAATAAAAGCTATCCGGATGCCGTGAGCGTGTACCGGCAGGCATTGGCAGGCCAGCCCGACCAAAGCGTAACGGTTGTTACCGTAGGGTTTCTTTCAAACCTTAGTGCGCTATTGGATTCGCAGCCGGATGCGTATTCAGCGCTTAATGGCGTAGAACTTGTAAAAGCCAAAGTGAAACAGCTCGTTTCGATGGCTGGGCTATTTCCCGAAGGGATTGAATTTAACGTTTACAAAGACCCTTCGGCATCTGCCAACGTGTTTGACAACTGGCCTACACCGATCCTGTTCAGTGGTTTTGAGATTGGAGCGAATATTTTCACGGGTTGCAGGGTAGGTGCGCGCACCGATAGCGGCCCCGTAACGAAAGCTTACGATTATAACCTGAAAACCTATGCCGAGGGTGGCGAAACCAACCGCCAGTCGTGGGACCAGACGGCGGTGCTGATCGCTGTCCGCAATCCGTCGGACTATTTCTACGTAAACGGGCCGGGCAAGTTTACGGTGGATGAAAAGGGCTTCAACAAATGGGATCCCACAACCGACGCTGGACATTATTTTGTTGTACATAAATACCCGTACCAGCATATTTCGGATGTGGTTGAAAGGTTGATGTTGCACAATCCCGCAAAATAGGGCAGTGCTTACCCCTTAGCTAGCCAATCGCTGAGCGAAAACGTGTCTTTCAGCCGGTACCCTTTGTCCGTCAGTTGGATGGTGCAGCATTCGTTGAACGGGTCGTGTTCCAAAAACAGGGCATAGTCGTTGTCTACGGACTCCTGCCAATACCGCTTGCGTTCCTCCATCGTAATCAATGGCCGCACATCGTAACTCATCACGTAGGGGAGGGGGATGTGGCCGGCGGATGGCAGGAGGTCGGCCATATAGAGCAATGTCCTTCCTCCGTAGCCAATCTGTGGGAGCATCATGGCATCGGTATGGCCGTAAGCAAACCGGACGGTAATATGGTCGGAAAAGCTGATGCCGTCTTCCACATCAATGAAGCGCAATTGCCCGCTATCGTAGAGCGGTATGATGTTTTCCTGCAGGAATGAAGGTTTTTCGCGGTGGTTTGGGAAAAGCGCCCACTCCCAATGTTGTTTATTGCTCCAATAGGTGGCATTTTTGAATGCGGGAACCAAACGGCCCGCTTCGCGCATGACGGCGCCCCCCACGTGGTCGAAATGGAGGTGGGTGAGGATTACGTCCGTGATGTCATCACGATGGAAGCCATGCTTGGCGAGCGATCCATCCAGCGTGTCGTCGCCATGGCGGTAATAATGGCTGAAAAACTTTTCACCCTGTTTGTCGCCCAGCCCGGTATCGACCAAGGTAAGGCGGCCACCTTCCTTGATAAGCAATAGCCGTGCTGCCCACGTGCACATGTTCCGATCGTCTGCCGGGTTTGCGTGCTGCCAAATCGATTTGGGGACCACACCGAACATCGCACCGCCGTCGAGCTTGAAAAATCCGGTATCAATTGGATACAGTTCCATATGTCATCTGTCTAATTGCTAAAGGTAAAAAATACCCGCTAAATACCGGGCCTCAACCCTAAAAAATACGAGTACGCTATGTAAAACGTCTGCGCTACCCGGATGTTTGGTTTTTTATGAAATTGGGCTAAAACGATAAATGGTGCTGTTTTACAGTTAGTTGACTTAGTGTATTTTATACAAAAAGCTGATTTTCAGTTATTTTTGCTTTATTTTATCTGTTTTTAATCCCTACATTTGCCGCATTGAATCAATGCACACTATAGAATAAATTGCCATGAATGCTTCCAAGAAAGCTATTCCAAAGCTAGATTACCTTTTTATCAAGGAAAGTGAAAAGGTACACTATCAACAAAGCGTAGCGGAGCTGGTTGAGTACGCCGTTCTCGCGGGGGAAGGAACCCTGTCGGAATCCGGTGCCTTGGCGGCAGACACCGGGCGTTTTACGGGGCGCACACCTTACGACCGTTTCATCGTTTCCGATGCGCTGACCGAAAACACCGTATGGTGGGGCGACATCAACCAGCCGATATCAACGGCATCTTTTGAGCACCTGTTGGAAGAGGTCGGCGCATACCTGAGCGGCAGGGATATCTTCGTCCGTGATGCCGTTGCCGGTGCTGATCCAAGTTATAGCATTGGGATTCGGGCCGTAACCGAAACGGCTTACCAAAGTGTATTTGTCAATAACCTATTCATCCGACCGGCGTCACCCGATCCGTCCGCCCGCCCGGAATGGTCCATCCTTGCGGCGCCGGGTTACTGCTGTGCCGATCCGGAGCGGTATGGACTGCACCACCCTAATTTTGTAGTGATCAATTTTACCCGGAAAGTGGTGTTGGTTGCCGGTACAGGGTATACGGGTGAGATAAAAAAGGGCATTTTCTCGGTCATGAACTTTATACTGCCGCTGCAGGAACAGGTGCTTTCCATGCATTGTGCGGCCAACACGGATACCCAAGGGCATACGGCATTGTTTTTCGGGCTTTCGGGTACCGGTAAGACAACACTGTCTGCAGATCGGGACCGGATGCTGGTGGGCGACGACGAGCATGGCTGGAGCGACAAAGGTATCTTTAATTTCGAAGGCGGTTGTTACGCCAAATGTGTCGGGTTGGATGAAAGTAAGGAACCCGAAATATTCCATGCGGTACGATTCGGTGCACTCGTAGAGAATATCCGATACGTACCGGGTACGCGCTCGCCGAATTACGACGATGTATCGAAGACGGAAAACACCCGCGTGGCTTATCCGATTAACCATATCATGGACAGTGTGACGATTGGCCAAGCATCCGCACCGAAAGATATTTTCTTCCTTACCGCCGATGCGTTCGGTGTGCTGCCGCCGGTATCACTGCTGTCGACCACGCAGGCCATGTATCACTTCATGTCGGGTTATACCGCCAAGGTGGCGGGTACCGAGGAAGGGGTCAAGGAACCCAAAGCGGTTTTTTCGGCCTGTTTTGGTGAAGCGTTTTTGCCATTGCACCCTACGCACTATGCCGAGCTGTTGCGGCAACGCCTGGCAGATAATGCCGTCAACGTATGGCTGGTGAATACGGGATGGATCGCAGGCCCATATGGGGTGGGCCGCCGGATCAAGCTGGCATACACACGGTCCATCATCAAGGCCGCGCTAACGGGTGTGCTGAAAGAAACGGCGTTCAACACGCACCCCGTTTTCGGGCTTCGTTACCCCACGAGCTGCCCCGACGTGCCCGATGCGGTGCTTGATCCGGTGCAGTTGTGGCCCGATGAAAATGCGTACTACGCAAAAGCCAATCAATTGGCTAAGCTTTTCATCCATAATTTCAAGCGGTACGGCCAGGAGGTGAGCAAAGACGTACTGGATGTATCGCCCATGGTGATGGAACCTACTCCGCTGGTTTGATAGTTTAATAAATCGCACGTAGGCCCCTTGGAGCACTCGCCTCAAGGGGCTTTTTTTGCGGCGACCAACCACTTGGTAAATAGCGCAAACGATTGTTTGGTGAAATGATATGGTTATTCGTGCGCTAATTTGCATATTGCGCGTCAATTAAACAGAAAACACGGTTTTCCTTTTCTTTTTATGAATGATTTTAGTCCAGCGCAATTAGCCAAGCTAGCGAATGAATTTGATATAGAGGGTGAGGTAATGGATGTTTCGCCGTTCGGGTCGGGACACATCAACGATACCTTCCGGGTGATAACCGATGGGTCGGGGGGCGCACGTTACCTACTCCAACGGGTGAATCATCATGTATTCAAGGATGTAGCCGCGGTGATGGAAAACATCCAGCGCGTAACCAACCACTTGAAGGCACGCTATGCCACTGAATTTGAGGGGTGCAATCACCTTGACCGCCGGGTGCTGACATTGATTCCGGCAAAGGATGCCGAATCGTACCACCGGGACGAGCGCAGCAATTTCTGGCGGATGTTTATACTGCTCGATGGCACGCGCAGCTATGACATCGTGGAAACCCCGCAGCAAGCGAGGGAAGGGGGGCGCGCATTCGGACAGTTCCAGCGGCTGCTGGCCGATTTGGACGTCGGCCTTATCCATGAAGTGCTGCCCGATTTCCACCATATCGGGAATCGTTTGGGCCAACTTGGCCGCGCCGTTGACTCGGATGCGGTAGGCCGCGTTCGGCGCGTGCAGGAAGAACTGAGCTTTATCAAGGACCGGGAACGGCGTATGCACGCTATTCTGGAGCTGGCGGCCCAAGGTCGGTTACCCGTGCGGATTACCCACAACGATACCAAATTCAACAACGTATTGCTGGATGACGGAGACCGCGCACAGTGTGTAATCGACTTGGACACGGTGATGCCGGGATACGTGGCGTATGACTTTGGCGATGCCATACGGACCATCATCAACCGCGCTGCCGAGGATGAGGCCGATTTGGATAACGTACAACTGAATATCCCGCTATTTGAGGCCTATGCCGATGGGTATTTCGAAGAAGCACACCAATTTTTGACCGGTGATGAGGTAGCTTCGCTGATGGAAGGTGTGTTGCTGTTTCCCTACATGCAAGCGGTACGGTTCCTTACCGATTTTCTGGAAGGTGACCATTACTATAAAACCCACCATGCTGACCATAATTTGCAGCGCACGCGCGCCCAGCTCAAGTTGGTGAGCGAACTGGAAGCACACGAGCCTGAATTGCGGGATATCGTAGCGCGGGTGGCCGCCCGGTACCAATGAATAAGGCGAACCTAGTTAATTAAAATGATACCCCATGGATACGATAACCATCCCTTTCCTCGAAGGGATCAATCAGCATACGACAATCGAAGAACTCCTGGCCACCACGGCTCCCCTGGCCGCCAATGAGCTGAGGGAGGTGCCATGGGCGGCTTTCCCGTACCGCCCTTCGGTCCACTTCAAGATAGCCCATACGGCAGTGGGTGTGCTGCTCTTGTACGAAGTGCGGGAAAAGCATGTAAAAGCGGTATACCGAAATACAAACGATCCCGTTTATAAGGATAGTTGTGTGGAGTTCTTCCTTTCGTTTGATGGTACCAATTATTACAACCTGGAGTTCAACTGCTTGGGAACCGGACTAATCGGATATGGCCCGGCACAGCGGATGGAGCGGAAGCGATTGCCCGAGGCGACCATCGAGCGGGTGAAAACATACAGCAGCATCTCATCGCGGCCCACAGATAGCGGCGATACGGAGTGGCGTCTATTGCTGCATATCCCTTATACGGTATTTGAGGCCGATGCGATCGACTCGCTTGCGGGGATGCGCTGTACCGGCAATTTCTATAAGTGCGGGGATGACCTGCCCGAACCGCATTATGTGGCCTGGAATCCCATCGACTACCCAACACCTAATTTCCACCTGCCCCAATATTTCGGCGAGTTGGTGTTCCAATAGGCCCGGTGCGATAAATTAGCTGAGGATTAAACGAAGTATTGTTGGAATTTAAATTCTAATAACCTATCTTTGCACGCTCATTAGGAATATAGTAACTCGAGATAAAATGAAGAAAGACTTGCATCCAGCGAATTACAGATTGGTGGTTTTCAAGGATATGTCAAACGATTATTCGTTCGTAACGAAATCATGCATCGACGCCAAAGAAACCATTCAATGGGAGGATGGAAATGAATATCCATTGGTGAAACTTGAAATTTCACATACTTCCCACCCTTTTTATACCGGTAAAATGAAATTGGTCGACACCGCAGGGCGTATCGACAAATTCCGTAGCCGTTACAGTAAAAAGTAACACTACGATAGGTAAAAAATATTAGTCCCGATATTTTATCGGGACTTTTTTATTTTAGCCGTTCTAAATGGAAACCTATGCATATCGTTTTATTTGACAAGGCGGAATGGCGGATAGGGCTTTATCCATTGGCGCTGACACGCCCCGTGGCCGACCTGCGCGTGGGCATCCTCACCATCGCCGACAAGTGGGCGAAATGGCTGGGGGCTTCCTATTCCTTTCTCACGGAAGACTATTTGCAGGAGAAATACCCGTTGGGCCACCTGAACGGAGATATCCTGTTAATACGGGGCAATTGCTGCCCGGATAGCCGGTTGGTCGATGCGGTAGCGGCATTGCGCACCGGTGAGGCGTTGTTGCATGGGGACGATATGGTTGCCATACGCACGGTTTCGGCGGAAGTACAGGGTGGAGGCTTTCCCGCTTTGGCCAGCTATTCCCCCATGCCATACCACCACCCGGTAGTAACGATCAACCATCCCGAAGATATTTTCCTGCAGAACGGCGAACAGATCGGCCTCGATTTCGAGCGGCTCACCAAGGGGCGGCACTCGGCAATATTATGCGGAAGCAACCGTTTCATTGGTGACCGGCTTTTTGCCGAGGAAGGAGCTCAGGCAACATGTGCGACATTCAACAGCACCAAGGGCCCCATCTACTTGGGTAGAAATAGCGAAGTGTGGGAGGGCAGCCTCATCAGGGGTGCATTTGCACTGGGCGAAAATGCGCAAGTGAAAATGGGAACCAGGATCTATAGCAATGTGTCGGTAGGGCCCTACTCGCGGGTAGGGGGCGAACTGAATACCTGCGTGATCTGGGGCCGCTCGGCCAAGGGGCACGACGGCTACCTCGGAAGCTCCGTGTTGGGTGAGGGGTGCAATTGGGGCGCAGATACCAATAATTCTAATTTAAAGAACAATTATAAATCCGTACGTTTATATGATTATACGCGGGCCGGATACCGGGATACCGGCTTGCAGTTTTGTGGTATGGTGATGGCCGACCATGTGCGATGTGCCATCAATACCGCATTCAACACGGGTACGGTAGTGGGAGTGGGGGCAAGTGTTTGCGGCATCGGTATGCCACCCACGTTCATCCCCGATTTTTCGTGGGTCGGAACCGATGGGGTCTCGGCCTACCGGTTGGAGAAACTCTTTGAAACGTTGGAATCTGTCTATGAGCGGAGGAACCTGCGCTTTGATGAGGTGGAAAAACGGTTGCTCACCGCGGTGTTCGAGCGTACGCAAGCACACCGCAGCTGTTGAAAGTGGAATGTTAAACCCTTACTTAATATAAATAACTATACATAACATGATACGAAAGAAAATTGTTGCCGGAAATTGGAAGATGAACCTTGACTATCAGCAAGGGATCAGTCTTTTTTCGGAGATCGTCCATATGGCAAACGACGAGGTGATGGGCAACCAGGGCGTGGTGGTTTGCGCGCCGTTCATCCACCTCCATGGTATCGCGCAGTTGGCCGCAGGTTCGTCTCGCGTTACCGTGGGCGGACAAAACATCTATTTCCAGGAATCGGGTGCCTACACCGGCGAGATATCGGCGTCGCAGCTGAAATCTACCGGAGCCACCCACGTAATCTTGGGGCACTCCGAGCGGCGTGCTTATTTCCACGAAGATGACGACCTACTTAGCAGGAAAGTCGATGCGGCGTTGAAGCATGGCCTTACGCCCATTTTCTGTATCGGCGAAACGCAGGAGGAGCGCGAATCTGACCGCTACTTCGATGTGATCCGCACGCAGCTGGAAAAAGGGATATTTCACTTGGCCGATGGTGATTTCGGTAAAGCCGTGCTTGCCTATGAGCCGGTGTGGGCCATCGGTACCGGACTGACCGCTACGCCGGAGCAGGCACAGGAGGTGCACGCATTTATCCGTAATGAGGTGGCCAGCCATTATAACCAAGACGTGGCCGATGCCACTACCATTTTGTACGGTGGAAGCTGTAACCCTAAAAATGCGGTCGAGCTATTTGCACAGCCCGATATTGACGGTGGCCTTATTGGCGGTGCGTCCCTGAAATCCCGCGATTTCATCGACATTGCCAAAGTGTTCAACCGTTGAAACCTGCCGGTGATGAGGTACAGTGAAGTTGTTTTTTCCTGCTCGGGTGGCGAAGATTGGCACCAGGATATCTTGATAAGCGATCTTGGCGATATGGGCTTCGATACATTCGAAACCCGCGACGACGGGTTTGCGGCATACATTGCGTCGGAGCAGCTCGACCGCTCGGCGTTGGAATTGCTGCTGATCCACCAACCGGTCGGTTTCCAGGTCAACTATGTGGTCAATGAGATTGAACCACAGAACTGGAACAGTGTATGGGAGCGTAATTTCGAACCGGTCGTTGTGGCCGACCAGTGCTACGTAAGGGCTACGTTCCATCCGGAAGCGCCGGCATACCCCTACGAAATCGTCATCGATCCGAAGATGGCTTTCGGGACGGGCCACCACCAAACCACCTCGTTGATGATGCGCCACATGCTGGCGGAACCGTTTGAAGGGAAGTCCGTGCTGGATATGGGATGTGGTACCGGTATCCTGGCCATACTGGCGGTGAAGCTCGGAGCAGCGGAAGTGCTGGCGATCGACAATGACCCGGTGTGCGTGGCCAGCGTGGAAGAAAACAAAATACGGAACGATGCCTCCCATATCGTAGCGGAATGCGGTTCGATGGAACTGATACGGAACCGCCGGTTTGATGTGGTCTTGGCTAATATCAACCGCAACATCCTCCTGGATCAATTGGAAGGATATGCACAGTCGTTGGTGGCTGATGGGGTGTTGTATATGAGTGGTTTTTATGAGGGGCATGACCTGGACGTGTTGAGAAGTGCGGCCGAGCGCCAGGGGTTGGCTTATGGAAGCCACGAAGCACTGGATGGTTGGGCCGCGGCTCGGTTTATTAAAAAATAGCAGCTATGCGGGTACATTTCATAGCCATTGGTGGCAGCATCATGCACAACCTTGCGATAGCACTAGCAAAAAAGGGCTTCCTCGTAAGCGGTTCGGATGACCACATCTACGAACCATCACGTACCAACCTGGAGAAGGAGGGCCTGTTGCCGGAGCATGGTTGGGACCCCGCACGCATTACGGACGATATTGATGCCGTCGTATTGGGTATGCATGCGAAGGAAGACAACCCGGAATTACGGCGGGCACAGGAATTGGGCATACGCATCTATTCATATCCGGAGTTTATCTACGAGCAGGCATCAGAGAAAACCAGGGTGGTGATCGGCGGTAGCCACGGGAAAACCACCATCACCAGCATGATCATGCATGTGCTCAAATCGATTGGGCGCGATTTCGATTTCCTGGTAGGGGCGAAGCTGGACGATTTCGAGCACATGGTACGGCTTACCAAGGACGCGCCGCTGATCATCATCGAAGGCGACGAGTACCTTGCGTCTCCCATTGACCAACGGCCTAAATTCCATCTGTACAAACCCCATATAGCCCTCATCAGTGGTGTCGCCTGGGACCATGTGAACGCCTTCCCGACGTTCGAAAACTACGTGAATCAGTTCCGGTTGTTTATAAAAAGCATTGAGCCCAAAGGTACGCTGGTCTATAACAAAGAAGATAAGACCCTGCAAGAATTGGTGCTGGAAGACCGGTCTAAGATAAACAAGCATGGCTATCGTACGCCGGAGTATACCATCAACAAGGGGATTACGTACATGCATACACATATCGGCGAGGTTCCGTTGCAGGTATTCGGCAAGCACAACCTTTCCAATATTGCAGCTGCATTTACCGTATGTGAATGGCTGGGTGTTGAGCGCGACGAGTTTTATGCCGCCATCCGGCAGTTCAAGGGCGCAACGCGCCGCCTGGAGTATGTGGCCAGCGACAATGACAGCGTCGTTTATCAGGATTTCGCGCATACGCCCGCCAAGTTACGGGCCAGTATCCATGCGCTTAAGGAACAGTTCCCCGATAAAGCGCTCGTGGCCATCATCGAGCTGCATACCTATAGTAGCCTGAATGAGGGCTACCTGAACGAGTATCGCGACACGATGCAGGAAGCGGAATACCCCGCTGTATTCATCAATCAAGAAGCACTGAAACAGCGGAATGCGGAAACGATTTCCGAGGAGACCCTGAAACGGGCATTCAATCAACCCAACCTTATCTATTTAAATGGCATCGACCGCATGAAGCAATACTTGGATGACCTGTCGCCAGCGGGAAAGAACCTGTTGTTTATGAGTTCGGGTAACTACGGCGGCATAAATCTCGTCAATTTTGCAGATAAATTTCTGTACAAATAATAAAATTGACTATATTCGAATCCCGCAATCGAATATCGTAGGCATCAGTCGCTACGGTTTTCGTTTATACCATCTTACCGATGAATACATTAGGAAAAAAAATCAGACTTTTGCGACACCAGAGAGGGTGGAGCCAGGAAGATGTAGCCAAACGGTTGGATATATCCATCCCTGCATTTTCCAAGATTGAAACCGGCATCACGGATGTCAATTTATCCCGTTTGGACCAGATATCACGGCTTTTCGACCTGACCGTAGTCCAGTTGCTGGCCACTACGGATTCAGAGGCGGAGACAAAACACACCGCCGAACTGACCACCCTTAAGCGGAAGCTCGAGGAGCGCGAAGCGGAAGTCATCGAACTACAGAAGAAAGTCATCGACCTCTACGAGGTGCTGCACAAAAAGGCATTGGTATAATGATAAAAAGCCCGTCTCCTCTCGGCATAAACCTGTCGGGGGGAATCGGGCTTGGTTATACAATCGTTGTTGTTTTAGCTATCCAGCTGGTTGCGTTGTTGGGTATGGCTTTTTTTCAAATACGAGGGGTTTTATCAATAATCGTCGTCATCGAAATCATCGTCAAACTCTTCCAATGAGTCAAACTCATCCAATTCAAAATCATCCTCATCTTCGAAAAGATCCTCCGAATCCTCGTCATCGGGACCCGAATCAAGCGTGACCAGCATGTCGTCCTCCAACATCGCTAAATCAGTGTCATGCATCATTGGCGTTTCCATAATCATGTAAATAGATACTCTGTTATTTATAGGATAAAAATAGCAAGATTTTAATTCAAAGCATATTTTTTAAAAAAAATATATCGCGCGTTACTCAGCGGTTTCACCGATCGCATTGTCTTCCTGCACAATATCCTTCAGTTTCGGCAGGTCTGCCGTTGTGGCAATCCCGAAGTGATCCATGAAGAGGTCGCTCGTAGCATACAATAGGGGTTTGCCCAACGCGTCGGCCTTTCCGGCAATTTTAATCAGCTCTTTCTCGAGTAAGCGATGTACCGAGTAGTCGCAGTTCACGCCACGTATCTGTTCGATTTCCAGCTTGGTAATGGGTTGTCGATAGGCGATGATGGCCAATGTTTCCAGTGCTGCCGGGCTGAGTTTCTTTTTCGATCGGTGGGCCTGCAACTGGTTGATGGTTTCATAGTATAGCGGCTTGGTAAGGAACTGGTAACCTTTGTTGATGCATACCAATTCAAGTATCCGGTCGTCCTGTAAATAGCGGTCCCTGATGGTATCCAAGGCTTCGATGATGGCCTGTTCGTCGATTTCAGTTTCATGCAAAGCCGTGAGGACCTGCTGGATTTCTGATACGCCGATAGCTAGTTCGGAAGCATAGACGAGCGCTTCAATTTGTCGGCTCAGCTGTTCGCTGTTTTCTTCTTTCATCTAGTAATCGATCACTTGCTCTTCGATGGCCATGGGCATTTCGCGAAATTCGTATTTCTGTGTGCGGAGTTGGGGTTCGAATCCCGCCGTCCGGATGGCATCCTGTATGGATTTTGACGTAAACCGGTGCGGCGCCCCGGCAGCGGAGACCACATTTTCCTCGATCATGATGGATCCGAAGTCGTTGGCGCCGGCATGCAGGCACAGCTGCGCTACGCGTTTGCCCACGGTAAGCCACGAGGCCTGTATGTTTTTGATGTTGGGTAGCATGATGCGACTCAGCGCGATCATGCGGATGTATTCTTCGCCGGTAACGTTGTTGGTGATGCCCCGCAGCCGTTTGAGTAATGTCCCATCGTCTTGGAAGGGCCACGGGATAAATGCCATGAAGCCGTACGCACCATCCGGCCGTTCCGCCTGTACTTCCCGGATCCAAGCGAGGTGTTCGAACCGCTCCTCGATCGTCTCGATGTGGCCAAACATCATGGTCGCGGAGGTGGGCAGGTTTACTTGGTGCGCTGCCCGCATCACGTCCAGCCATTCTTTTCCGCCGCATTTCCCTTTGGAGATGAGCCGCCGTACGCGATCATTCAGTATTTCCGCACCGGCACCCGGCAATGAATCGAGGCCCGCTTCCTTCAGGGCCCGCAGCACCTCGATGTGGGGCATGCCTTCCAGTTTGGCAACATGCGCAATTTCGGGGGGGCCGAGTGCATGCAGTTTCAACTGTGGGTACAGGCCTTTTAGCTCCCGGAACAGATCGGCATAAAACGCCAATCCTAGCTCGGGGTGATGCCCGCCCTGTAGCAATAACTGATCGCCTCCATAACGGAATGTTTCCTCAATTTTGCGCTTGTAGGTGTCTATATCGGTGATGTAACTATCTTCATGGCCGGGTCTGCGGAAGAAATTGCAGAATTTGCAGTTGGCAATACACACGTTGGTGGTATTGACATTCCGGTCTATCTGCCAGGTTACTTTACCGTGGGGTACCTGTAACTTCCGAAGGGTATTGGCCACATAGGATAAGTCTGCGATAGGTGCATGGTGGTAGAGGTATACACCTTCTTCGATGGATAGGAACTCGAAATCCAGGGCCCGGCTAAGCAATTTGTCCACATTCATGATAGCAAAGGTACGTAGTTTTTGACAATCGATGTTTATTCAGCCGGAATCAGTTTGAGGAGCATGCCAGGGCCTTCCGTAAGCACATAGATATAGCCGTCGCTGCTTTGAGCAAGGTGCCTTACGCGGCCAATGGCTTGCAGTAACTTCTCCTCATGGGCGTAGTTGCCGTTTTTGAGTTCCACGCGGGCCACGTGCGTCAACGCCAGTGCACCGGCGAAGAGATTGCCCTGCCAGGCGGGGAATTTTTCGCCCGTATAATACAGTAATCCGCAGGTAGCGATGGAAGGGGTCCAATAGTGCACCGGTTGTTCCATACCTTCTTTTTCGGCGAGTGCTGAGATGATGGCACCGCTGTAATCGATGCCGTAGGTGATCACTGGCCAGCCATAGTTTTTCCCCTTCTCGATCACGTTGAGTTCGTCGCCGCCACGGGGTCCGTGCTCGGTGGCGTAGAGGATATTGTTTGTGCGGTCATACGCCAGTCCCTGCACATTACGGTGGCCGTAAGACCAGATGCTTGGCTTGGCGTAGGGCGTGTCTACGAACGGATTGTCGGCCGGTATGCGTCCGTCGTCGTGCAACCGATGGATCTTGCCCAGGTCGTTTGCTAAGTCCTGCGCATTTTCCTTCACACCACGCTCGCCGGTGCTGAAGTAGAGGTAACCTGCGCGGTCGAAAACAATGCGGCTACCGAAGTGCACACCCGCCGTAGACAACGGGGCGGTTTGGTACAGCGTTTCCAGCTCGGCGATGTGGGTGCCCGCTAACCGGAAGCGTATCAAAGCTGTACTGCCACCCTCTTGCCCCGGTTTGGCATAGGTAGCGTAAATCCATCCATTTGTAGCGTATTGGGGATGGAGTTGGATATCCAGCAGCCCGCCCTGCCCGCGTTCGTAGGTCTCCGGGAAGCCGTCCAACTTCTTATCCGTATACCGATCGTCTTCGAACACCCGTATTTCGCCTTTCCGTTCCGTAACAAGCAACCGGCCGTCCGGCAGCCAAACCATGCCCCACGGGTTATCGAGCCCCATGTAGAGCGTATCTATGTAAAAAGCACCCTTTTCCGAAGGTACAGGCTGCCCGGTTTGGCGCGGGGCATTGCCCGTGTGCCCGCTGTTGCCCGTGCAGCGCAGGCAGCTTATGCCGATGGCGAGCGTGCTGAGTAGGAGTAGTGTTTTCTTGGCCGTCATAGCGTCTTTCCGAGCATCAAAGATAGGAAATGTTCGTGTCTTGGACGAGCCCCGAAACCCTTAGGCGCAAGGCAACGGGAAAGGGGCAATGCAGGCTGTATGGAGGCAATTGGCCATAAATATTCGGAAAACCCTTGGATAACTGTAACCGATTCATTACGTTTGTAACAACCAATTAAAGCGAGGACCTTGTTGAACAATGCCACGATTGAAACAGATGCGGAGTTGCTTAGCCGGATAGGCAAAGACGACCAAGCCGCTTTCGAGGAGCTGTACCGGCGGTATTGGCGGCGTTGTTACATGCAGGTCGTACGTCGCTCGGGCGACGAAACGCTGGCTGAAGATATTACGCAAAATGTCTTCTTATCGCTTTGGGAGAAGCGTAAATCGCTCCGTATCGAACAGGTGGGCGCATATCTGTTTTCCGCGGTGCGGTTCCGGTTTATCACCTACCTGAAGGCACAACTGCACGAAGAGACATATGCCCTCCACTTATTACGCAATGGACGCGATTCGCAAAACCCGGTAGAAACTTCCATGCGTATCAAGGAACTCAACGATGCGATTGACAAAGGTGTGGCGATGATGCCCCCAAAAACCAAAACCATCTATACCCTGAGCCGTTCCGAGCACTATTCCGTTAAAGAGATTGCCAATAAACTAAATCTATCCGAGAAAGCCGTGGAATACCACATCACGCAATCACTGAAGGCATTACGGATAGCTTTGAAAGACTTTCTCGCCGTCGTTTTCCTTTTCCAGGGATTTTTTTAATAAATTTTTAGGGATTGGGCCGTTTCAATAGACTACCTTATTGAACGGATTATAAACGCCTGCGGAAATGGGTAGGGAAAGCTTTCATCAATTATTGCAACGTTACCTCGATGGCCGTTGCACACCGGCAGAGAAACGGTTGGTAGACCATTGGTACCACATGTTAGAGGGGCATGATAGACACGAGATCAGCCCTTCGAATTTAGATGCGCTGGAAGATGCCATGTGGGAGAAAATACACGACCAGATCAATGACGCCGGAGAGGCAGGCCCGGCTTATGTACCGTATCTTCGGTCGCGGCGCCTGCGTTATCTTCTTGCTGCGGCATCCATCGCGCTGCTTATGACCGTGGGCACCATTGCTTACCTCCGTGTGGTTTGTTACCCTGTAGAACCTTCGTTTGCCACCGATTTCGCCATGGATAATGATATCGTGGCCGTGAAAAACGACACCGACCACCGCATGAATATCATCCTTGCCGATGAGTCGCTGGTAGAGCTCTATCCGGGGGCGCAGCTTCACTACCCCAAGCATTTCAGCGACCATGGCCGGGAAGTCCGGCTGATCGGTGACGCGTTCTTTTCGGTCGCGGCCAACAAAGAAAATCCCTTTTGGGTATTCCATGAAGGGATGATTACCAAAGTGCTGGGTACCAAATTCAAGATCAAGGCACCCAAGGGAAGTGCCAAGGGCGAGGTGATCGTCTATTCAGGCAAGGTAGATGTATTCTATAATGTGGGCCGGCGCAATATGGTGAAGCGGATGTTGTCTGCACCCGAAAAAGCGTCCCTTACCACCAACCAGCGAGCGGTGTTGTTGGCTAAGAATTTGGAAGAAACGGTGACGGAAAATCCATTGCCCGTGCGGGGCGGCGTGGATGCGATACGGCATGAAACGTTCAAGGATATCCCGATTACGTCATTGGCCCAGACGTTGAGCGAACTATATGCCTTGGATGTGGTGGCCGATAGTGGGTTGTCACACATCACCTTTACGGGCGATATCAGTGGCATCGGGCTTTTCAAACAGCTGGATATCATCTGCACGGTTACCGATACACGGTATGAGGTGATCGGTACGACGATTCTCCTGAAACGGAAATACGAACCCTAATTGAACACAAATTTATAACCAAACACACAAAACACACATTTTATGCAGGAAGTCCCAACGTAACCCTTTCTCGGAGGCAACCCGGGTGGTTGCCCATCGCTACTATCCATGAAGTTGAACCAAAATAAATGACCATGACGAAATCAAAAACGTAACCAAAAAAAACCGGCAATATGGGGGTATTGCCGGCAATGGCCCGGAACACACGTGTGCCGGGGTAACTTACAGTCCAAAAAAAACGTTTAACGAACTATAAATTTTTCAAAAGTATGAAAAAAGATCGAATTATTGCGTTAACCAAAACTGCGATGAGACTAACCTTTTTATATGCCCTTATTACTTCGATTGTCGTATTTACAAGCCATGCAACCGAAGTGGATGCCCAGGGCGCGCTTGACAAAAGGGTCGAATTGGCTGGCAAACGTACCACGATTAAAGAACTGATCACCATGCTCGAGGAGCAATCGGGCGCGCACTTTATTTACAGTTCTTCGGCCATCAAGACCAACCGTAAAATCAAGATTGCCTCGCTTTACGGCGAGTTATCGGATGTGCTTAATGAAGTATTTAAACCCATCGGCATTGATTATAAGGTGGAACACGACAAAATATTGCTTTTTAGTATTTTCCAGGAATTAACCATTACAGGCAAGATTACCGATGCCAGTAACGGTGCGCCGATACTGGGTGCGGCGGTGAAGGTAAGGAGTACCGCCCGGGGCACCAGTACGGATGCAAATGGCCAATTTTCGTTGGCCGTGATGCCCAACGAAATAGTGGAAGTGAGCTACATCGGGTTTGCTGCCCAAGAGTTTGTGGTGGATAGCAACCGGCGCGTGTACAACCTCGCCCTACAGGCGTCGCTCAGCACGTTGGACGAGGTGGTGGTAACGGGATATTCCGCGCAGCGGGTCAAGGACCTCACCGGTTCGGTGGCGGTAGTGAATGTGAAAGACCTCAAGCAGCAACCGGCGGCGAGCCCCATCGAAGCCCTCCAAGGTAAAGCCACGGGGGTGCAGATCATCAATGACGGAGCGCCCGGTGCCACCCCGCAGATCCGTATCCGGGGGTTCAGCACCATCAACAATAACGACCCGCTCTACGTTATTGACGGGATGCCTTATGAAGGGAAACTAGGGTGGTTGAATGCCAATGATATTGAGTCGATGCAGGTGCTGAAAGATGCCTCTGCGGCTTCCATCTACGGTGCCCGTGCCAACAACGGTGTCGTTATCGTAACAACCCGGAAAGGGCAAAAGGGCGTGCCAAGGGTGACGTTTGAATCCTATTACGGCACCCAAAGCCCGATGAGGAACCGGTTTCCCGAATTCCTGAATCCGCAGCAGTTTGGCGAATATGTTTACCAGCGTTTCCTGAATGCGGGCGAAACTCCGGGTACCAGCGAAACGAGCGGTACCAATTACGGCTCGGACCCAAACCGTCCCACCTTGCCCGACTACCTCTTGGCGGGCACCGTAACCGGGCATAACATTACCGAAGCAGATGCAGATCCGTCGAATTACAATTATTCGATGGACCCGGCCCAGTTCTACCAGATCACACGGGCCAATAAGGAGGGCACCAATTGGTTTGACGCCATTACGCGCAACGCGCCCATGCAGAATTACCAGCTAAGCATACTGGGAGGCGGCGAAAGTTCTACCTATGCCATCAGCGGGAGTGCATTCAAGCAGGAAGGTACCTATAAGCATACCTCATTCGAGCGGTTCACCATCCGTAGCAATACCACGTTCAACCTACTGGACGACCGGGTCACCATCGGTGAGAATATGCAATATTCCTTTACCCGGGGCAATGGATTCGGTGTGAATGTCAACACTGCGGGGTCGTACCAAGGTGAGGGATCGCCGATTGGGTGGGCTTACCGGATACAAACTATTATCCCGGTGTACGACATCATGGGCAATTTTGCCGGTACACGCGGCGACAAGATGGGGAACGCCGATAACCCGCTTTCGGTGCTCTATCGTTCAAAGGACAACGACAACAACAGCGGCCAGTTCTTTGGCAGCACGTTTGCCGATGTCAAATTGGCGAAAGGGCTGAACTTCCGTACCACCTTCGGTATGCGTTATGAAAACTATAACGGCAAGTCCATCGGTTACCCCAACCCGGAGCGTTCCGAAGGTAGTTTCACGAACAACACGCTGCGCGAGTACCAAGGGTATAATACCGAATGGACCTGGACCAATACCGCAACGTATAAGAATACGTTTGGCGGGATCCATGACCTCACCGTACTTGCCGGTACCGAAGCGGTGGAGTCGAAATGGCACGAACTCGTTGGTAATGGTAATGATTTCTTCATTTCCGGCGACCTGAATTACTACTACTTGAACACGGCGGCCGTTACCCGGGGCGAAAGCGTGGGTTCGGAGGGAGCGCTGTTTTCCATCTTTGGCCGGGCCGATTACTCATTCGATGATCGGTATCTGCTGTCGGCGACCGTCCGCCGCGATGGTTCGTCGGCTTTCGGACCGGACGACAGGTACGGCTTATTTCCGGCAGCCAGCGTGGCATGGCGGTTATCCAGTGAAAGTTTTATGAGCAATGTGACCTGGGCAGACGACCTGAAGCTGCGGGCGGGCTACGGAACCACGGGCAACCAACGTATCCCTACCTTCCAATTCTTGCGGCGGTATGCCTCGGGCGTGGGCCAGTCTTTCTACCCGATAGCGGGCGGTGGTGAACTTTCCAGCGGACTATGGACCAGCAATTACAATAACCCGAATGTGAAGTGGGAAGAAATGAAATCAGTGAACGTTGGGCTCGACTTCACGCTTTTCAATGGTACCATTGACGGTGCGATCGATTGGTTTGACCGGCGTACCAGCGGCGTGTTGTACCCTGTTCCGCAACCATCCGCGGCCGTGGGCACCGGCTCGTCGCCGTTTGTCAACTCGGGCGATATGAAGAACAGTGGGTTTGAAGTTTCGGTGAACTACCATTATACGCAACCCGATAGCGACCATCCATTCCAGTTTGATGTGGGTGCATTTTTCTCGCGCTACACGAACGATATCGTACAACTGGCACCCTCCGTTACCGAGCAACCCTACCTGACCCTCCGCGGCGTTACCACCTCGGTGTTGAAAGCCGGGGCTCCTTTCGGTGCGTTTTATGGCTACCAGGTAACCGGTATTTACCAGGACGATGCCGACATCGCCAATAGCGCCTCGTATGAGAACGCACGGATAGGCGGTTTCAAGTTTGCCGATATATCGGGTCCGGAAGGGACGCCAGATGGTGTTATTGATGGGGCCGACCGCACAGTGATCGGCAACCCGCACCCCGATTTCATTTATTCCCTCAGCCTTGGTGCTTCCTACAAGCGGTTCGACGTAAGCATGTTTTTCAACGGATCGCAGGGTAATGACCTGTTTGACCTGACCCGTCAGTACACTGATTTTTATGCATTCCCCGGTGCGGTGAGTACCCGTACGCTGGATGCGTGGAGCCCGAGCAATCCGACGAGCATGATGCCGTCTGCCAATGCGAAAGCCCCGACCATCGAGTACCAGTCGTCGAGCTACTACGTGCAGGATGGCAGCTTTTTCCGGATGAGGAACGTGCAGGTGGGTTATACGGTTCCCGGCGAACGTTTATTTTGGGGGAAAATCGCTAATTTAAGGATATATGCCAGCGCTACCAACCTGTTTACCATCACCGGTTACAGTGGCATGGATCCCGAGGTGAGCCAATACTCGTCTACTTTTTCGGCTCCCGGGGTGGACATGGGTGTATATCCCGTGCCACGCCAGTACCTGTTGGGCTTAAGTGTTACGTTTTAATGGCGCTTCGGAATAGGTCTTAACTGTTAAAGAATTTTCAACATGGAAAGCTATAAAAGATATTATAAATACGTTGCAGTCATCGCACTGCTAAGTTTAGGGGCGTGTAGTGAGGATTTTTTGAACCGCAATCCGCAAGGGCAACTTACCGATGACCAGGTAAGCAATACCAAGGCGGTTGAATGGATGCTTACCGGCGCTTACGGATTGATGAATGGCAACCGTGACGGCACATGGGGCAATTATGCCTCTGCACCCAGCCAATGGCTGTTTGGGGAGGTGGCTGCCGATAATGCCCACAAGGGAAGCGAATTGGCAGACCAGGCGGTGATGTTCGATATTGAAATGCACAATGCCATCAGTGTAAACGAACACCTCTCCACGATGTGGAACAACTACTATGAGGGCATTACCCGTTGCAACGCCACGTTGCGCCAGCTCAAGGTGCTGCAGGAATCGGGCAGTGGCGATCGGTTTTCCGATCAGCGGGCGGCAGAAATCGAAGCGGAGGCCCGTATGCTCCGTGGGCATTACTACTTTTTCCTCTGGCGGGTATTTAGGAACATCCCCTATGTGGACGAGACCATTTCCACCACGGATGCGGCGAGGGTGCCCAACAATGTGGATGTGCTACCGATGATTGAGGCGGATTTCCAGTTTGCAGCGCAGAACCTTTCGGATGCGAAACCCTTAGGCGATGCGGGGCGGGTAGACCAGATCGCGGCTAAGGCGTATCTCGGTAAGGTATATCTGTACCAAAAGAAATACCCGGAAGCGCTGGTGTTATTTAAGGAAGTCATCGCTGCCCGGCCCAATCTGGAAACCCTTCCGTTCCTGAATAATTTCGATGTGAATACGGAAAACGGACCGGAATCGATCTTCGCGGCGCAGCATGCCATCAATCCCGATGGGGGTGGCGATAACGCAAATGTGGGCGACATGCTGGGCGGTTTGTACGGCTCGGCCCCGGCCAACTGCTGCGGTTTCTTCAACCCGAGCTTTGACCTGGTTAATTCGTTCCGGGTTACATCGCAGGGTTTACCGATGCTTGATGGCGCTTTCCGCACCAACCCCTATAAGTCGGATTTCGGGCTCTCCGGCGCTGCCAAAAGCAATTATGCTGTTGACAATACGCTTGCCGTAGACCCCCGATTAGATTATACGGTGGGCCGCCGTGGCGTGCCTTACCACGATTGGGGTGTGATGCCGGGCGACGGTTGGCTCCGGGATCCGGCATTCGGTGGGCCGTTCGTTGCCTATAAGCACATGATTGACCAAGCTGACTTTGCGGGCAATACGCAATCTGGCGGCACCAACTACGTTACATCGCTCAATGTGAACATCATCCGGCTGGCGGATGTGTATCTCATGGCGGCGGAATGCGCTGCCGAAGCAGGCGATCTGGCCTACGCTTTGGCACGGGTAAACAACGTACGCGCACGGGCCGCCAAGCTTCCGCATAAATCGGTAGGAGGCACCCCGGTAGCCGCTTACAACGTGCAACCTTACGCGGCATTCACCGGCAAGGAGCATGCGCTGGATGCGATCCGCTTTGAGCGCCGGTTGGAGCTAGCGTTGGAGGGGCACCGGTTCTTCGACTTGGTCCGTTGGGGTATTGCCAAGCAGGTGCTAGAAGGATATTCAACGTTTGAGGGAAGTTTCATCGGTGCCTATGGCGGGCTTACTTTTTCAGAGAAGAATAATTATTTCCCCATCCCGCAAGACCAGATCGATCGGAGCGGGGGCGCATTGGTGCAGAATTAGGGTTACAAAACAAATGCGACGATGAGTACTAGAAGGAGATTCGTAAGGCAATTGGGCATGGGTGCGGCGGCTGCGGCCGCCTATCCCATCCTGTCGCCCCTGCTTTCATGCAATGGCCAAGGAGCGGGGGCGCAATCGGAAACGACCGACGGCAATGGGCTGTTCTTCAAAATATCGTTGGCCGAGTGGTCCTTGAATAGAGCCCTTTTTGGCGGCCAGCTGGACCACCTCGACTTCCCATTTTATGCCAAGGAGAATTTTGGCGTTGACGCTGTTGAGTATGTCAACCAGTTTTTTAAGGACAAGGCGACCGACCGGGCATACCTAGGTGAGCTGAAAACCCGCTGCGACGACCATGGCATCACCAGTGTGCTCATCATGTGCGATCTGGAGGGGGATTTGGGCGATACCGAACAGGCTCGGCGGAAGGCAGCTGTAGAGAACCACTACAAGTGGGTGGAGGCGGCCCGGTTTTTAGGGTGCCATGCCATCCGTGTGAATGCCGCGGGGGAGGGTACGGCCGAGGAGGTGGCGCGATGCGCTGCCGAAAGCCTTACCGAGCTGGCTACGTTTGCCAGCGACCACGGTATTTCAGTCATTGTGGAGAACCACGGCGGCTATTCGTCCAATGGTACGTGGCTGAGCGGGGTGATGCGAACCGTGGGGCTTCCCAATTGCGGTACATTGCCCGATATCGGTAATTTCTGTATCAAACGTACCGAGCCGGTGGAGCAGACCCTCGAAGCCTATTTGGCAACGGAATGCTTGGAGGAATACGACCGCTACCAAGGCACGGCAGAGCTACTGCCTTTCGCCAAAGGGGTAAGTGCCAAAACGTACGATTTTGATGCCGATGGCAATGAGTCGAGTATCGATTATGGCCGTATCCTTCGCATGGTAAAAGATGCCGGATTTACGGGCTACGCGGGTATCGAGTACGAGGGCCACAGCCTTACGGCCAATGAAGGGATAGCGAAAACCAAGGCGATGCTTGAACGCATCGGGAGTGGGTTGACGAAGTAACCTATTAAAACAATGCCAACTACCTATTAAAACAATGCCATGGGTGCGATGGTAGGGCGTCTGTGAGTTTTTGCTCCGGACGCCCTTTTTTATGTGCGCCCGGCATGGGCGATAACTCTAGGGTGCAAGTCCCGAACACGCTTAGCAGTAGGAAGTGTTAGCCAAAGGC